>NZ_JAUMSQ010000129.1:0-4256 GCF_030519285.1 Mycolicibacterium arseniciresistens | reverse complement strand
TGATGTCGCCCGCGGCGGGTGAGCCGATGCTGTCGCTGACGAAGCGGCCCTTGCGCGCGGCGTTGAGCATCGGGGTGCCCTGGTCGCCGAAGCTGGTGAACCGCAGCGGGGCCCGGCCGCGCGGGGCGGTGCGCACGGTGCCCAGCGCGGGCTCGGCGCCGTCGTGCACGGCGGCGTAGACGTAGTTCGTGCCGGGCCGCAGCGCGGTCAGCCGGGCGTGGTGGGCCAGGATCTCCGTGCCCGACATGGCATCCCGATAGCCGGTCGTCTCGGCGTCGGCCACCTCGCGGAACCCGTCGGCGGGCGTGCCGTAGTGCACGCGGGGGTGGCGCACCGGCGCCGCGGTGTGCCAGGACACCACGACCTCGGTCGCGGCGTCGGCGCCGAACTGCAGGTGGAGTCCGCCGACGCGCGGGGCGGCGGAGCCAGGATCGTCGGGCACGTCAGCCGTGCTACTCGGCCATTGCGAACGGCACCTCAATGGTGCGTGAACGCCGGCATGCGGACACCACGTCAGCCGACGCTGATGAGCGTGTTCGACTTCGGCTCGATGCCCGCCCCCGGTGTCATCCGTCGCAGCCGCCGGATCGCCCACGGTGCGGCGAACGAGATCGCCCACCGGACATTGGTGTACACGTCGGCGCCTGACGTCGGCGCGGGGACGAAGTTCGGCACCGGCGCCGCGCGTGACCCGGTGTCCGGATGCGCCTCGAGCACCCGCGCCGCCATCACCTCGTGGCCGAGAGGCGAGAGGTGCACCCGGTCGCCGTCCCACAGCAGCGGGTCGCGGAACTCGTCGAACCGCCAGAAGTCCACCAGGCCGATGCCGAGGTCGTCGGTGGTGGTGCGCAGCAGTTCGTTGTAGATGGCGGCCCGGCCGCGCAGTCCGCGGAACAGCGGCTTGGCGCCGAGGTCGGGTGCGGTGAAGGCGAGCACCACCGCGCCGGTCTGCTGCAGCGCCTTGAGCCCGTCGGCGTAGCGGGCCATCACCGCGTCGGTGTCGACGGCCAGCGCCATCAGGTCGTTCATGCCTGCGTACACGGTGATCAGGTCGGGTTCGAGCAGCGCGCACAGCGGGATCTGCTCGGCCACGATGTCGTCCATCACCCGGCCACGCACGGCGAGGTTGGCGTACCGGAAGCCCGGATGGTCCTCGGCGAGGTGGGCGGCCACCCGGTCGGCCCAGCCGCGCAACCCGTTCCTGCTGCCCGGATGCGGGTCACCGACCCCTTCGGTGAAGGAGTCTCCGATCGCGACGTATCTGCTGAACGTCACCACGGGTGCAATTGTGCCCAGTCCCGGCCGGATCCGCTCGGTACGCCACGGCTCAGACACCGATCAGCCGGATTCCGGCCCAGAGCGCGACCACCGCGGCGACCAGGGTCAGCGGCACGGTGACCAGTCCGACGCGGCTGAACGCGAGCGCGCCCGCCGGGATGTCGTGTCTGCGGACCACGTTGCGCCACAGCAGGTTCGCCAGCGATCCGACGTAGGTGAGGTTGGGCCCGATGTTGACCCCGATCAGCACCGCGAGCACGGCGGCCGGGCCTGCGCCCGCGATCAGCGGGAGCAGCACCAGCACCGCAGGCAGGTTGTTGACGACGTTGGACAGCACCGCGGCGACGGCCGCGATCCCCAGCAGCGCGGGCAGGGTGTGGCCGCCGGGCAGCACGTCGCGCATCCCGTCGTCGAGGCCGTGCACCATCACCGCCTTCACCACCACGCCGAGCGCGAGCACGAACGCCAGGAAAGGCACGTTGACCGCTCGCGCGATGCCGGCCACCGAACTTCGGCGCTGCGCGAGGCTGCGCAGGCCGAGCACCACCGCCCCGGCCAGTGCCGCCCAGGCCGGTGCCAGCCCGGCCAGCGAGGTGAGCGCGAAGCCGAGCAGCGTGAGCGCCAGCACCACGAGCACGAACACCGGCACCTCCGCGGGCGGCGGGTGGTCGGCGTGCCGCGGTGTGACGGCCAGATCGCGGGCGAACAGCCAACGCAGCAGCGCGAACTCGACGAGAATCGTGACCAGCCAGGGCAACGCCATCAGTGCGGCGAACCGGGTGAACGACAGCCCGGCCGCCGCGAATGCCAGCAGATTGGTCAGGTTGGACACCGGCAGCAGCAGCGACGCACTGTTGGCCAGGTGGGCGGTGGCATAGGCGTGTGGCCGCGCCGGTATCGACAGGGTCGCCGCGGTGGCGATCACCACCGGCGTCAGCAACACCACGGTGGCGTCCAGGCTCAGCACCGCGGTGACGGCGGCCGCGACGACGAACACCATCCGCAGCAGGCGCCGCGGATCGCCTGCGCTGACCCGGGCCATCAGCACGCCCGCGGCGTGGAACAGCCCTTCGTCGTCGCACAGCCGCGACAGCACCAGCACCGCGGCCAGGAACCCGACCACCGGCAGCAGTTCCCGGATCTCGATGGCGGCGTCGTCGAGTGAGATCGTGCCGATGCCGACCAGCAGCGCCGCGGCGGGCACGGCGACGACCGCCTCGGGCAGCCCGCGCGGGCGGACCACCGCGAACGCCAGCACGACGGCGAGCAGCAGCAGGCTCATGACCAACGCGCGTGACATCCTTCCGAACTTTCGATGACGAAACTGCGTTGGTCCGCCTCGAGCCTGCCTGCGGCTGCGCCGGCGCCGATAACGTCTCAGCCATGCGCAGAGCTGCCACCCTCATCATGCTCGTCGCCGCCGCGGTCGCGTTCGGCGGCGCACCCCCTGCCGCCGCGCAGCCGTCGGGCTTCGATCTGCAGGCGCACCGGGGTGGGCGCGGCGAGACCACCGAGGAGTCGCTGCGGGCGTTCACCAAGGCGCTCGAACTGGGGGTCAGCACGCTCGAACTCGACATCGTCGTCACCAGGGACGACCAGCCGCTGGTGTGGCACGACCCGAGGATCGAACCGGAGAAGTGCGCGGGCACCGCCCCGGCGTTCCCCGGCGACCCGCAGTTCCCCTACGTCGGCAAGCTGGTGCGTGAGCTCACCCTCGCCCAGATCCGCACGCTCGACTGCGGCAAGCTGCTGGCCGGCTACCCCGACGCCGAAGTGGTGCGGGGCAACAGGATCGCCGTCCTGCCCGAGGTGTTCGCCCTCGCCGACGACTTCGGGGCCGACGTGCGGTTCAACATCGAGACCAAGGTGGAGGCCGAACACCCCGAGCAATCGGCGCCGCCGGAGGTCTTCGTGGACGTGATCCTCGCTGCGGTGCGGGCGGCGGGCAAGGTGGGCCGGGTCGACATCCAGAGTTTCGACTGGCGCACGCTGCCGATGGTGCGCCGGGCGGAGCCGTCGATCCCGCTGGTCGCGCTGTGGGACGAGACCACCTGGGTGCCCGGTTCGCCGTGGCTGGCCGGCATCGACCCGGCGGCGACACCCGACCCGATCGCGGCCGCGCTGCGAGTCGGCGCGAACATCCTGTCGCCGGGCTACTCGGTGCCCTACGGGCAGACGCCCGCCGATCCCGGCTTCGCGCTGGTGGCCGACCGGGCATTCGTCGACCGGGCACACGCGGCGGGCCTGCGGGTGATCCCGTGGACGATCAACGACGAGGGCGCGATGCGTGCGCAGATCGCCGCGGGCGCCGACGGCATCATCACCGACTACCCGACCCGGCTGCGCGCGGTGCTGGCCGACCTCGGGATGCCGCTGCCGCCTTCGTATGTCCGGATCAGGTGAGCCAGGGATCTTCGCGCTGCCACAGTGTCGGCAGGTGCAGCGGCATGCCGTCGGCCTCGGCGAGGCGGGTGAGCACGCGCACCGAGAAGTCGAGGTCGTCGCCGGCGTAGGGCAGCGCCCGCAGCGGCCGGTGCAGCGGCCGGAAGAAGTCGTCCCAGTGGATGAGCACGACGCGGCGGGCGCCGACCGCGCGCACCACGTGGGTCCAGTAGTCGACGAGGTAGCGCTCGGGCTGCACGCCGAGCTGGCCGACCCCGAGGTAGACGACGTCGGCCTGGCTGCCGTCGAGCGCGCCGGGCACGAAGCCCGCGCTGCCAACGATCAGCAGCCGCCGTCCGGTGGGGGAGTGCTCGATCATCGTCGACCACGCCTCGCCGCAGCGGTAGGCCGACGCCCGCACCGGCGGCGTGACGGGTTCGGTGATCGCACCCGGGAACCGGTCGGGTGGGCAGTGTTCCGACTCGAGAAGCGTGACGCGGTAGGCGCCGAGCGTCATCGCCGTCCCGGGTTCGGCGACCAGCAGCCGGTCGGCGGGCAGTCCGTGGCCGCGGCCGACCTGGGCGGCCGAGGCGCCG
>NZ_JAUMSQ010000128.1:0-23973 GCF_030519285.1 Mycolicibacterium arseniciresistens | reverse complement strand
GACCGCGGCGGCGGTGACCGCGGGCGCGTCCGCGGGCGCCTCGGCGGCGAAGTTGCCGTACATGCAGCCGCGCCGGTAGCCGTGCGCGGCGAGGTCCTGCCTCAGGTGTTCGAGGTGGTTGCGGACACGTTGCGCCGCAGGCACATCGGGTTGGTCGAGCAGCGAGAGCCGGCGCTGTTGGCCGTACCGGGCGAGCACCTCGAGGGCGAGCGCCTCCTTGCTCGGGAAGTGGTTGTAGAAGGACCCTTTCGGCGCGTGGGCGGCTGCAGCGATCGCCGCCACCCCGGTGGCGGTGTACCCACCGGCGTGCAACGCGGCGAAGCCGGCGTCCAGGAGAGCCTCGCGGAGGCTGGGCTTGGGCACGGGCTACCTCCAGCCGGTCCGCACGTCGTCGATGTCGATGGAGACGGTGACGACGTCTTCGACCGGCCTGCCGTCGTCGTCGCGCGGATGGACGATGCGGGTGACGGGCAGCACGATGCCGTCGAATTCGCGGTGGTCGTCCATGTAGTGCGCCGCGGGGGACCCGCCGGCGATGTCGACCTGGTAGTCGCGCCGGCGTAGCAACCCGTCGGCGTCGACGTAGAGCACCTGGTCGGAGCTGTGCGTGGCGATGTCGTCGGGATACCGGACGGCCAGCCGTCGCCAGGTCTCGCCGCGTTCGTGCCAGGTGCCGAGTTCCTCGGTCTGCACGCCCGGAAAGGTCAGCTGGTAGGGCTCGGTCAGATACGTCCACATGGCGTATCCCGAGAAGTACGCGAGTTGGGAGGGTGACCAAGGCGTCTCGAGAGTGTGACCGGTGAAGGACGAGCGAGGGTCGCGCAACTCCTCCACCTGCTGGTGCGCGTCGTCATCGTGTTCGATCACCACCAGGCCGGGGGTGAAGTGCGACCGGAATCCCGGTGTCGGTAGCGGTCGGTGCCATGTGTGCTGCTCCTGCACCCGGATCTGCACCGTCGAGTCGTCGAGGATGCCGCCGACGCCCTTGAGCGGCCACAGCACGCCGCCCACGATCTGGTGAATCCCGAGCGTGTCGAGCTGCTGCCACCGGTCAGCACCGCCGTATGCGGCGAGGACCTCGTCGAGAAGCTTCATTGCAGTCTCCCTTCTGTGCGGTGACCGAGGAAAACGACCGGTCGTCTTACGCCTAACGCGGCGGTGCGGCGCCGCATTCCTGCCGCGGGGAGCGCTCAGTGCGCGGGGACTCAGGATCGGCGGTAGCTGGAGAATCGGTATCTCAGGCCGGCGGCACTGGTCAGCCACTCCCCCGCGGTCCCCACCCAGTCGCCGTTGAGGACCGGCGCCACCGCGTCGGCGTCCTCCCGCGGCAGGTCGATCTCCACCTCGGTGACTTCGCACCGCGTCGCCAACGGCATCGCGAGCGTATAGATCTGGGCGCCACCGATCACCCAGGTGTCGTCGTCGCCGACCGCCTCGTCGAGGTCGCCGACCACGCTGGCGCCGTCGGCCGCGTACTCCGCCTGCCGGGTGATGACGACGTTCCTGCGTCCCGGCAGCGGCCGCACCTTGGCCGGCAGCGATTCCCAGGTCAGCCGGCCCATCACCACGGTGTGGCCCATGGTGAGGTCTTTGAACCGGGCCTGGTCCTCGGGCAGCCGCCACGGGATGCCGCCGTCCCGGCCGATGATCCCTGAGGTGGACTGAGCCCAGATGAGGCCCAGACTCAGCGACATGACTCGGACCTGCGAGCAGTCCTCATACCGCCACCGGGGCCTTGATGGCCGGGTGCGGATCGTAGTTCAGGATCGAGATGTCGTCGTAGGTGTAGTCGAAGATCGAGTCACGCTGCGCCAGAAGGAGTTGCGGGTACGGCCGGGGCTCCCGGCTCAGCTGCAGCGTCACCTGCTCGACGTGGTTGTCATAGATGTGGCAGTCACCGCCGGTCCAGATGAACTCGCCGACGCCGAGCCCGGCCTGGGCCGCCATCATGTGCGTCAGCAGCGCGTAGCTCGCGATGTTGAACGGCACGCCGAGGAACAGGTCGGCGCTGCGCTGGTAGAGCTGGCACGACAGCCTGCCGTCGGCGACGTAGAACTGGAAGAACGCGTGACACGGCGGCAACGCCATCTGGGGGATCTCCCCCACGTTCCAGGCCGAGACGATGATGCGCCGGGAGTCCGGGTCGGTCCGCAGCAGGTCGAGCGCCGCGGTGATCTGATCGATGTGCTCCCCCGACGGCGTCGGCCACGACCGCCACTGGACCCCGTAGACCGGGCCCAGATCGCCTGTCGGCGAGGCCCACTCGTTCCAGATCGTGACACCGCGCTCCTGCAGCCACCGGACGTTGGAGTCACCGCGCAGGAACCAAAGCAATTCGTAGACGATCGACTTGGTGTGCACCTTCTTGGTGGTGATCAGGGGGAATCCGGCGGACAGGTCGTAGCGCAGCTGGTGGCCGAACAGGCTGCGGGTGCCGGTGCCGGTGCGGTCGGATTTCGGCGTTCCCTCCGAGAGCACCAGACGCAGCAGATCCTCGTACGGCGTCTCGATCGGCACGTCGCTCAGCTTACGTCCACCCCCGGCGAGTAGAAACGAAGCCATGCCGAGTATCAACGCCACGATCGACACGCCCGACGGCGCCTGCCCCGTCACGCTGCACACGCCGAACGGCACCGGCCCCTGGTCGGGTGTGGTGATGTTCCCCGACGCCGGCGGCGTGCGCCCGACCTTCCAGGAGATGGCCGCCCGGCTGGCCGGCTTCGGCCACGCCGTGCTGCTGCCCGACGTCTACTACCGCGACGGCGACTGGGAGCCGTTCGACATGGGCACGGTGTTCACCGACGAGGCGGCGCGCAAGCGGCTGTTCGGGATGATCAGTTCCTTGACGCCGGAGCGCGTCGCGGGTGACGCGGGCGCGTTCTTCGACTTCCTCGCCGCCCGCCCGGAGGTGCGCGGCGACCGGTTCGGCGTCTGCGGCTACTGCATGGGCGGGCGCATCTCGGTGACCCTGGCCGGGTTGCTGCCCGACCGCATCGCCGCGGCCGGGTCCTTCCACGGCGGCGGCCTGGTGGTCGACGGTGACGACGCCAGCCCGCACCTGCTCGCCGACCGGATGACCGCGACGATCTACGTCGCCGGCGCCGAGAACGACAAGTCCTTCACGACAGAGCACGCCGAGACGCTGGAGAAGGCGCTCACCGCGGCCGGCGTCACGCACACCGTCGAGATCTACCCGGCCGGGCACGGGTTCGCCGTGCCGGACAACGTGCCCTATGACGAGGAAGCCGCCGAGCGGCACTGGATCGCCCTGCAGGAGTTGTTCGAGACCGCCCTGCCCAGTTGACCCCACTCTCGGAGCGGGCGCTGAACCGGGCCACGCTGGCCCGTCAGCTGCTGCTGCAGCGCTCGTCGATGAGCGCGCTCGAGGCCCTCGAGCACCTCGTCGGTATGCAGGCCCAGGCGCCGTTCCCGCCCTACTACGGGCTCTGGAGCCGGCTCGAGCACTTCACCGCCGACGAACTGTCCGGGCTGCTGCTCGACCGTCGGGCCGCGCGAATCGTGCTGATGCGCGGCACGATTCACCTCGTCAGCGCGGCCGACGCCCACCGGCTCCGTCCCCTGGTGCAACCGCTGCTGGACCGAATGCTGCGCGGGATGCACGGCGCCGCGCTCGGCGACGTCGACGTGGACGCCGTCGCCGCCACGGCCGCCGAGATCCTCGAGACCGAGGCGCTGACACCGGCCGAGTTGGGTGCCCGGCTCGCCGAGCGGTGGCCGGACTGCCCTCTTCGGGCGCTCACCGAGATCGGTCGCAGCCTGGTGCCGCTGGTGCAGGTGCCGCCGCGGGCGCTGTGGCAGCGCAGCGGGCAGGTGCGGCTGACCACCGCGGTTGGCTGGCTCGGCCCGGCGACCGACACGCTGTCGATGGACGACCTCGTGCTGCGGTACCTCGGCGCCTTCGGGCCGGCTTCGGTGGCCGACATGCAGACATGGAGCGGGCTCACCCGGCTCGGTGAGGTGTTCGACCGGCTCTCCGACCGGCTGATCCGGCTGCAGACCGACAGCGGCCGGCGGGTCTACGACCTGCCCGACGCACCGCGGCCCGATCCCGACCAGCCTGCGCCGGCGCGGCTGGTGGCGGCGTTCGACAACCTGGTGCTCTCGCACGCCGACCGCACGCGGGTGATCAGCGACGCGCACCGCAAGCGGCTGTTCGCCGGTGGCAACGGCGTGTTCCCCGGCACCGTGCTGGTCGACGGGTTCGTGGCGGGCACCTGGGAGCTCGAGGGGCGCGCGGCGGCCACGTCGATGCGGGTGACGCCCTACACCGAGCTCGCGGACACCACGTCGGTCGAGATCGAGGCCGAGGGAATCCGGTTGCTGCGCAGTGCTTTCGACGCCGAGGATCCGACGGTCAGTTTTTCTGACGGCGGCGCTTGAACAGCGCACGCAGCACGCCGCGCGCGGCATAGATGCCGGTGGCGATGCACAGCACGATCATCGCGAGAAACATCACCAGCCAATTCGGCCGGTCGTGCTTGACGTTCCACCAGATCACCGTGAACAGGACTGCGCAGATGAAGACGAAGATGTCGCGCCAGTCGCCCTGATACGACATTGCGGCCGTTCGCATCTGCTGGCTGCGGTCGTTCGCGGCGATCAGGTCCGCGATGCGCTGGTCGATGCTGCGCTTGAGTCCGGCCCGGAGTTCGGGCTGGTCATCCGGGATCCGCTGGAGCAGGTCGAGGTCCTTGAGGATGAGGCCCCGAACGTCAGGCCCCTTGATGTTGCCGGCGACCATGCCGAGCAGGGCGCCTCCTGCCAGCGGCGCCGCTCCGAGCGCGAGTTCGGCGATTCCCGGCATGGGTCCTCCTGGTGGTGGGTGGACGTCAGTTCATCAGGGTGGCTGCCAATGTGCCACCGAGTTCATACGCGCGTTCGCGAACGCCGGAATCGACCGGCCCGGCGACCTCGAGCACGTCGGCGGCCTTGGCCAGGGCAAGACCGGTCGCCAGCTTCTCCACCGCGGCGGCGGCGCCGACGGTGTCGTTGTTGCCGTGCACCCACAGTCCGTAGGGGCGGCCTGCCACGTGGTCGAGGCTCGGGTAGTAGACCGTGTCGAAGAAGTGCTTGAGCGCGCCGGACATGTAGCCGAAGTTCGCGGTGGTGCCGAACAGATAGCCGTCGGCGCCGAGCATGTCGGGCAGCGTGGCGGCGAGCGCCGGGCGCACCTCGACGTCGACACCGGCGATGTCGGGATCCCGCGCGCCCTCGAGCACCGCCTCCAGCAGCTCCCTGGTCGCCGGCGACGGGGTGTGGTGCACGACGAGCAGGGTCCTGCTCACGTCCGCTCCTCCAGTTCGACGGCCTTGCGCATGGTCTCGCGGGCCCGGCTTCGGTCGCCGGCATAGTCGTAGGCCCTGGCCAGCCGGTACCAGCGGACCCAATTGTCCGGCTCGGCCTCCACTTCCGCGCGCACGGTCTGGAACAGCGCGTCGGCGGCCTCACGTTCGACGCGCCCCGACGCCATCCGCGGTAGTCCGCTGACGTCGAGTTCCATGCCGCGCTCGCGTGCCGTCCGCGCCAGCCGCTGATGCGCGAGGCCGGCCCGCAGCGTGCTCACCATGACCCAGATGCCGATCAACGGCAGCGCCAGCAGCGCCACCCCGAGCCCGATGGCCGCCGCCTCGCCGGAGGTGATGAAGGCCATGGCGATGCGGCCGAGCAGGATGAAGTAGACGACGAGCGCCACGCACATGAAGCCGATGAGCACCTGGATGCGCAGGGCGCGGCCGCCTTCGGTCATAGGTCGAGCAACGGCTCGATGCCGATGGTCAGCCCCGGCCGATCCGCCACCTTCCGCACCGCGAGCAGCACTCCCGGCACGAACGACGTGCGGTCGATGCTGTCGTGACGGATTGTGAGCGTCTCACCCTCGGTGCCGAACAGCACCTCCTGGTGCGCGACGAGGCCGGCCAGCCGAATCGAGTGCACCGGCACACCGTCGACGTCGGCGCCGCGGGCTCCGTCCAGGCCGGTGCTGGTGGCATCGGGGTTGGGCGGCAGCTCTTTTCGCGCCTCGGCGATGAGCTTGGCGGTGCGGGTCGCCGTTCCCGACGGCGCGTCGGCCTTGTGCGGGTGGTGCAGTTCGATGACCTCGACCGAATCGAAGAACCGCGCGGCCTGCTGCGCGAAGTGCATCGACAGCACAGCGCCGATCGCGAAGTTCGGGGCGATGAGCACCGCGGTGTCGGGCTTCTCCGACAGCCAGTCCCGCACCTGAGCCAGCCGCTCGTCGGTGAACCCCGTGGTGCCGACGACGGCGTGAATCCCGTTGTCGACGAGAAACTTCAGGTTGTCCATCACCACGTCGGGATGGGTGAAGTCGATGACCACCTCGGTGTCGCTGTCGACGAAGAGGCTCAATGGGTCTCCGGCGTCGACGGCCGCCGAGAGGGTCAGGTCGTCGGCCGCCTCGACGCCCGACACCATCGCCGCACCGACCTTGCCCTTCGCGCCCAGCACCCCTACTCGCATGCCAGGGAGCCTAGTCGGCGCCCGAATCAACGCGACGAGCGTGCCGGGGGCGCCTCCACTTGGGGGGGCACCGCCCGCTGGCGGGGGCACCTCCTGCGAGCGTGCGTGTCTGCTCGTCGACACGCCGTCGCGGGCGGCGTTTTCCGCACGCTCGCAAGGTGTCCAAATCCCTTCTGTCACTTCTGCTCCGCCCGCCACATCGCGGCCGTTCTTGTCAGACCATCGAACTAATGTTCGATACATGCAGAGCTTGTCGGTGCGGATCAAGGCGATGGCCGCCGATTTCGACGCTCTGCGCGACGAGCTGGCCGCAGGCAATGCCTCACCCCGCGAGCTGATCGCCGCTGCCGAGGACTGGGAGGTGCTGCAGCGGCGCCATGCCACGTTCAGCCACGAGCTCCTCACCATCCTCGAGCGTGACGCCGACGCGGCCGACCTGGGCGGCTCCTCCCTCAAAGACCTGCTGGTGCACCGGTTGCGGATCAGCAGCACCGAAGCCGGCCGGCGCATCACCGACGCCCAGCAACTGGGACCGCGACGGGCACTCACCGGCCAGCCACTGCCACCGCTGTTGGCCAACACCGCCGCCGCCCAGGCCGAGGGCCGCATCAGTGACGAACACATCCAGATCATCTACAAGACGCTGAACAAGAAGCTGCCCCCATGGATCGACGGGACCACACGCGATCAGGCCGAACACACGCTGGCCGCCGTCGCCTGCACTCTGGATCCCGAGCAACTCCAGGCCGCCGCCGACCGGCTGATCCTGCTGCTCGACCCCGACGGCCCCGAACCCGCCGACGGCCAGGCCCGCAAACGCCACCTCACCCTGGGCCGCCAAGACGCCGACGGCATGAGCCGCCTCACCGGACTTCTGGACCCCCAGTGCCGCGCCACCCTGGAACCGCTGCTGGCCAAGCTGGCCGCACCGGGCATGTGCAACCCCGACGACGACACACCGACCGTTGACGGCGAACCCGACCCCGACGCGGCCCGCCGCGATCTGCGCACCCCCGGCCAGCGTCGCCACGACGCGCTCACCGCCGTCGGACGCGCGCTGCTGGTTTCCGGAGAGCTGGGGCAGCACCACGGGCTGCCGGTCAGCGTCATCGCGAGCACCACCGTGCAGGACCTGCAGCGCGGCGCCGGGGTCGCGGTCACCGGCGGTGGGTCGTTGCTGCCGATGGCCGACCTGATCCGGATGGCCTCGCACGCCTACCACTACCTCGCGGTGTTCGACGAACACACCCGACTGCCCCTCTACCTGGGCCGCACCCGGCGCATCGCCTCCGCTGCCCAACGGATCGTGCTGCACGCCATGGATCGCGGGTGCACCCGGCCCGGCTGCACCGTGCCGGGCTATTGGTGTCAGGTCGACCACCTCAATCCCTGGGCCGACGGCGGAGCCACCGACATCACCGACCTCGGCCTGGCGTGCGGGCCGGACAACCGGATGAAGGAAAAAGGCTGGACCACCCGCCGCGTCGACGGACGGGTGCACTGGATTCCACCCGAACATCTCGACACCGGGCAATCCCGGACCAACCGCTACCACCACCCTCAGGAATACCTCGCGGAACCAGGAGCCGACGACGATGACGGTGAAAAACCCGGCGCCGCATGACCTGCGGCGCGGCCCGGCTCAGGCCGAGCGTTCGGCGCGACGACGCGCTTTGCGCTTGATGTCCTCCGCCAGCGCATCGATGTACTGCAGCCCGTCGAGTAGCGACGGGTCGGTCAACAGCGCGCGGAACACGGTCTGGACGGTGACGCCGTGGTCGGGCCGGTCGGTCACGGTGATCGAGTCGCCCGCCCGGACGTGCCCCGGGGTGATCACGCGGAAATACGCACCCGGAACGGCCGCCGCGGTGAAGGTCTTGATGAGGCCGGGAATCTCGAGCCA
This sequence comes from Mycolicibacterium arseniciresistens, assembly GCF_030519285.1. NCBI lineage: Bacteria > Bacillati > Actinomycetota > Actinomycetes > Mycobacteriales > Mycobacteriaceae > Mycobacterium > Mycolicibacterium arseniciresistens. Next base: position 15,572 of record NZ_JAUMSQ010000128.1, on the reverse strand, counting down.
CGCAGCGAACGTCTTGCAGGGCGTGCGGGGCGCGGTGAGCTCCAGCACCAGGCCGTCCGAACCGATCCGCCAGCGTTCGCCGATGACCGCGGTGGTGACGTCCACACCCGACGTGGTGAGGTTCTCGCCGAACATGCCGTCGCTGATCTGGCGGTCCAGCCGGCCGGACCAGTTGTCGAGGTCCTCCCGGGCGTACGCGTACACCGCCTGGTCGCCACCGCCGTGCAGCTTCCCGTTCCCGATGATGTCGCCGGCCAGGCCGCTGCCCGAGCCGGGGCCTGGAGATCCGGGCGCCTGCACCAGGACGGCGCCGTCGCTGGGCGCCTTGTCGATCCCGGTGGTCGCGGACGGTTTCGCGGGGTTCGCCCGCGGACGAGCGACGTTGACCGACAGCACATGCGACATGCCGCCCACAGTAAGCGGGCGCCGGCGCGACGGCTCGGCGAGGTCACACCGGCGACGCGCCGCGCAGATGCTCGAAGATCAGCGACGTCTGCGTACCCGCGACATCGGCGTCGGCGTTGAGGTTCTCCACCACGAACGAACGCAGGTCATCGGTGTCGCGGGCGGCGACGTGAAGGATGAAGTCGTCGGCGCCGGCGAGGAAGTACACGTCCATCACCTGCGGGCGCCGCCGAATGTGCTGGATGAAACTGCGGATCTTGCCGCGGGAGTGCGACTGCAGCGTCACCGAGATCATCGCCTGCAGTGACAGACCGATGGCCGCCGGGTCGATGTCGGCGTAGAAGCCGCGGATCACGCCGACCTCCTGCAGTCGTCGGACCCGTCCGTGGCACGTCGACGCGGCGATGCCGACTTGCTCGGCGAGTGCGCTGTTCGACATCCGCGCATCGGCGTGCAGCGCGGCCAGGATGCGGCGATCCGTCTCGTCGAGCGGAACGGCCCGAACATCCTTCGGCTCGCGCGGCTCCGGATAGGCCGAGATCGTCGGATCATCATTCACACCGGCAGCATACCGAATTATCCGCAATGTTATTGCGAATCTCCCGAATGTTCTTCACACTTGATGCAGCCCACAACCTCAAGGAGCGATCATGCGTGTCGGTATCCCGACCGAGATCAAGAACAACGAATACCGCGTCGCCATCACCCCCGCCGGAGTGGCGGAACTGACCCACCGCGGCCACGAGGTGCTCGTCGAGGCCGGCGCCGGTGAGGGTTCGGCGATCATCGATCGCGACTTCAAAGCCGCAGGCGCGCAGATCATCAGCACCGCCGACGAAGTGTGGGCGGAAGCCGACCTGCTCCTGAAGGTCAAAGAGCCGATCGAGCCCGAATACGCGCGCATGCGCGAGGGTCAGACCCTGTTCACCTATCTGCATTTGGCCGCCTCGAAGCCCTGCACCGACGCCCTGATCGCCTCGGGCACCACGTCGATCGCCTACGAGACCGTTCAGACCGCCGACGGCGCGCTGCCCCTGTTGGCGCCGATGAGCGAGGTCGCCGGTCGGCTCTCCGCCCAGGTGGGCGCCTACCACCTGATGCGCAGCCACGGCGGCCGCGGCGTCCTGATGGGCGGCGTGCCCGGCGTCGCACCCGCCGAGGTCGTCGTCATCGGCGGCGGCGTGGCCGGATACAACGCCGCCCGCATCGCCAAGGGCATGGGCGCGCACGTCACCGTCTTCGACCTCAACGTGAACACGCTGCGCAAGATCGACAACGAGAACAGCGGCGCCATCGAGACCCGCTACTCGTCGATGCTCGAACTGGAAGACGCCGTCAAGCGTGCCGACCTGGTGATCGGTGCGGTGCTCGTGCCGGGCGCCAAGGCCCCCAAGCTCGTCACCAATTCGACTGTGGCCGGGATGAAGTCGGGTGCCGTGCTCGTCGACATCGCGATCGACCAGGGCGGCTGCTTCGAGGATTCCCGCCCCACCACGCACGACGACCCCACGTTCGCGGTGCACGACACCGTCTTCTACTGCGTGGCCAACATGCCCGGCGCGGTGCCGCGCACCTCGACGTTCGCGCTGACCAACGCGACCATGCCCTACGTGCTGAAATTGGCCGACAAGGGATGGCAGGCGGCCTGCGCGGCGGACGCCGCGCTCGCGAAGGGCCTGTCGACCCACGAGGGCGCGTTGCTCAACGAGCATGTCGCCGACGCGCTCGAGCTGCCCTTCACCGATCCGGCCACCGTGCTGGCCTGATCGACTACTCGAACAACGTCCCGTCGACGTAGAACCACCGGCGGGCTCTGACCACGAAGCGGGACCGCTCATGAAGCGTCCCGCTTCGTCGGTCCTGCAGGTAGTGCGCGCGGAACTCCACCTCGCCGTTCTCGTCGCCCGCACCGCCGGCCACCACGTCGAGGACCTCGAGGGCGGTCCACTCCAGCGAGGCATCCGGTGTCAGTGCGTCCGGACGGCTACGCGGATGCCAAGTCCGCCACACATATTCGAGGTCGCCGACGGCGTAGGCGCTGAACCGCGACCGCATCAGCCGCTCCGCCGTCTCGGCATGCCGCTCACCGTGGTGCAGCGGACCACAGCACCCGCCGTAGGGGTCGCCGCTGCCGCAGGGACAGGCATCGGTCGGGCGCACGCTCCTCAGTCTGCCGCCACTCCCAAACGTTGACACCTGTCAAGTATCGTGGAGCCATGCAGCTCGCCGACGTCCTGCCCCATGCCCCGACCACCACAGCCGATGCGCTCGCGCTGTATGACGGCTGCCCCGCCGTGCCGACGGAGTCGATGATCGGCACCTGGCACGGCGCGGAACTGCCCACCGGCCACCCACTGGACGGGATGCTGGCCGCAAGCGGGTGGTGGGGAAAGCAGTTCGTCGACGGCGAGACCGTGCACCCGCTGCTGTTCCCGACCGCCGGTGGCGACGCGCTGTGGCCCCTCAACCCGGTGTTGGCGTTCAGCGGCCTCGGGCTGGCCACCAGGATCCCGGCGCTCAAGCGCCAGAACTTCGCAGGCCCCATCGCCGCGCTCAAGCCGGCGCTGCGGGCGCGCGGACCCAAGGCCCGGCTGCGCACCACCCGCTACCGCGACGTCGACACCGCCACAATGGTGTACGACCAGCTGCCCATCAACGACGTGTTCCGCCGGCTCGACGACGACACCGTGCTCGGCGCGATGGACCTGCGCGGCATCAGGACACCGTACTTCTTCGTGCTGCGCCGCGACGATTCACTGCAGGTGCGGTAGCGCGGCGGATCAGCCGGCCAGCACCCGCAACCGCTCGGGCAGCGTCTTGTCCGCCTGCGGCCCCAGCACTCCCGCGCCGTAGGACCGGGTGAGCAGCTGCGAGGCGACCGCGTTGACCTCGTCGAGCGTCACCGCGTCGATCAGGTCCAGCGTCGCCTCGATGCTGCGGTGCTCGCCGTAGTTCAGCTCGCTGCGGCCGATGCGGTGCATCCGCGACCCGGAGTCCTCCAGGCCGAGTACCAGCCCGCCGCGCATCGATCCCTTGGCGATCCGGCACTCCGCCTCGGTGATGCCGTCGCGCGCCACCCCGTCGAGCACGTCGGTGACCACCCGGACCACCTCGTCGAACCGCTCGGGCAGACACGCCGCGTACACCGAGAGGGCTCCGCTGTCGGCGAAGGTGTCCACCGTCGAGTACACCGAGTAGGCCAGGCCGCGGGTCTCGCGCACCTGCTGGAACAGCCGGGAGCTCAAGCCGCCACCCAGCGCGCTGTTCAGCACGGCCAGCGCCCAGCGGTGCTCCCAGTGCCTGCCGGGCGTGCGCACCCCCAGTGAGAGGTGGGTCTGCTCACCGTCGCGGTCCACGAGTTGCAGCGACGGGCGCCCGCCGATGCGGCCGGTGCCCTTGCGCGGCGCAATCGCGTTGCGCCCGCGGACGAGTCGATCGCCGAAGTGCTCGCGCGCCAGGCGGACCACCTCGTCGTGGTCGACGTTCCCCGCCACCGCCAGCACCATGCGTTCGGGCACGTAGCGGCGCACGTGGAAGGAGTGCAGCTGGGCCCTGGTCATGCCCTCGATCGACTCGACGCTGCCGATCACCGGGCGGCCCACCGGATGCGAGCCGAACATCGCGGTGAGGAACACGTCGCCGAGCGTGTCCTCCGGATCGTCGTCACGCATGGCGATCTCCTCGAGCACCACGTCGCGCTCGACCTCGACATCGCCTGCCGCACAACGGCCCCGCAGCACCACGTCGGCCACCAGATCGACGGCCAACTCCAGATCGGTGTGCAGCACGTGCGCGTAGTAGCAGGTGTGCTCGCGCGCGGTGAACGCGTTCAGCTCACCGCCGACGGCGTCGACGGCCTGGGCGATCTCGACCGCCGACCGGGTCGGCGTCGACTTGAACAGCAGGTGTTCCAGGAAGTGCGCGGCCCCGGCCACACTGTGGCCCTCGTCGCGCGAGCCGACACCGACCCACAGCCCGACCGACGCCGAGTGCACCGAAGGGATGTACTCGGTGACCACCCGCAGCCCGCCGGGCAGCGTGCTGCGGCGGAACCGCGACTCCGAGGTGGAGTCGCGGTGACCGCGCCGCAGCGCCGCTGCTCCGGACCTAGCTGCTGCTGGTCGCGGCATCGACAGGCGTTGCGCCCGAATCGGCGGTGGCGGTGCCGTCGCCGCCCTCGGCGGCCTCTTCGGCCACCAGGATCAACGAGATCTTGCCGCGGTTGTCGATGTCGGCGATCTCCACGCGGAGCTTGTCGCCGACCTTCGCCACGTCCTCGACCTTGTTGATGCGCTTGCCGCGGCCCAGCTTGGAGATATGGACCAGACCGTCACGACCCGGCAGCAGCGAGACGAACGCGCCGAAATCGGTGGTCTTGACCACGGTTCCGAGGAATCGCTCACCGATCTTGGGCAGCTGCGGGTTGGCGATGGCGTTGATCTTGTCGATCGCGGCCTGCGCAGCCTCGCCGTTGGAGGCGCCGACGAACACGGTGCCGTCGTCCTCGATCGAGATCGACGCGCCGGTCTCCTCGGTGATCGAGTTGATCATCTTGCCCTTGGGCCCGATGACCTCGCCGATCTTGTCGATCGGCACCTTGATCGTGGTGATGCGCGGCGCGTACGGGCTCATCTCGTCGGGCTCGTCGATGGCCTCGGCCATCACCTCGAGGATGGTGATACGCGCATCCTTGGCCTGGGCCAGCGCCCCGGCCAGCACCTGCGAGGGGATGCCGTCGAGCTTGGTGTCGAGCTGCAGCGCGGTGACGAAGTCCTTGGTGCCTGCGCACTTGAAGTCCATGTCACCGAACGCGTCCTCGGCGCCCAGGATATCGGTCAGCGTCACGAAGCGGCGCTCGGTCTTGCCGTCCACCTCGACGTCGTCGGACACCAGGCCCATCGCGATGCCCGCGACCGGAGCCTTAAGCGGCACACCGGCGTTGAGCAGCGACAGCGTCGACGCACACACCGAACCCATCGACGTCGAGCCGTTGGAGCTCAACGCCTCCGACACCTGACGGATCGCGTACGGGAACTCCTCGATGCTCGGCAGCACCGGCATCAGGGCCCGCTCGGCCAGCGCGCCGTGACCGATCTCGCGACGCTTCGGCGAACCGACGCGACCGGTCTCACCGGTCGAGAACGGCGGGAAGTTGTAGTGGTGCATGTAGCGCTTGGACGTCTCCGGCCCCAGCGAGTCGATCTGCTGGGCCATCTTGACCATGTCCAGCGTGGTGACACCCAGGATCTGGGTCTCGCCGCGCTCGAACAACGCGCTGCCGTGTGCCCGCGGCACGATGGCCACCTCGGCACTGAGCGCCCGGATGTCGGTGACGCCACGGCCGTCGATGCGGAAGTGGTCGGTCAGGATGCGCTGGCGGACGAGCTTCTTGGTCAGCGACCGGAACGCGGCGCCGATCTCCTTCTCGCGACCCGCGAACTGGTCGGCGAGCCGGCCGAGCACCTCGACCTTGATCTCGTCGGTGCGGTCGTTGCGCTCTTCCTTGCCGGCGATGGTCAGCGCCTTGGACAGCTCGTCGGTGGCCACCGCGGCCACCGCGTCGAACACGTCGTCCTGGTACTCCGGGAACAGCGGGTACTCCGCGGTCTCCTTGCCCGCACTGCCGGCCAGCTCCTGCTGGGCGGTGCACAGGGCCGCGATGAACGGCTTGGCGGCCTCGAGGCCCTCGGCCACGACGCTCTCGGTCGGCGCACCGGCTCCGCCGGCGACCAGTTCGATCACGTTGTCGGTGGCCTCGGCCTCGACCATCATGATCGCCACGTCTTCTTTTCCGGAGTCGTCGACCTTTCGGCCGGCGACCACCATGTCGAACACCGCACGCTCGAGTTGCTCGACGGTCGGGAACGCGACCCACTGTCCGTCGATCAGGGCGACGCGCACGCCGCCGACGGGGCCGGCGAAGGGCAGCCCGGAGATCTGCGTGGACGCCGAGGCGGCGTTGATCGCGAGCACGTCATACAGATCCTTGGGATCCAGGCTCATCACGGTGACGACGACCTGGATCTCGTTGCGCAGGCCGGAGACGAACGTCGGCCGCAGCGGGCGGTCGATCAGCCGGCAGGTGAGGATCGCGTCGGTGGACGGCCGGCCCTCGCGGCGGAAGAACGAACCGGGGATGCGGCCCGCTGCGTACATCCGCTCCTCGACGTCGATCGTCAAGGGGAAGAAGTCGAAGTGGTCCTTGGGGTTCTTGCTGGCGGTCGTGGCCGACAGCAGCATGGTCTCGTCGTCGAGGTAGGCGACGACGGAACCGGCCGCCTGCTGGGCCAGCCGGCCGGCCTCGAAGCGGATGGTGCGGGTGCCGAAGCTCCCGTTGTCGATCACGGCGGTGGACTCGTACACGCCGTCTTCAATTTCAACTACAGACATAGGCGTCCGTATGGCCTCTCTGAACATCATTCAGCTGTTTCGCGTGGTCACCGTCGGACATGCCGGGCAGCCGGAACGGCGCCCTGAACCACCAGCCTTGATGCGGCTACGGCCGTCGATCGAAGCTGCCGGATTCCTGTCCGGCAGCCACTACCGAAGACCGTGCCATCAGGCGGGTCCCGATATGACACGCGGGAACGGCTTTCGCGGATCTGCGAAACCGCACCCGATGCCCGCGGGTGAACGAAATCCGCGCGGACAGATCAATGGTACAACCTGGCTGGTCCGGACCCTAAAGACCGGGCCGATCAGGACACGTCCTCGACGCACACGGTGAACTGTCGCTCGTCGTAGGCGTAGCCGACGCCGGTGGTGCACTGGTCGACGTTGGCGACCTCGTCGAGGATCTGGGTGGCCCGCTGGCGGTGCGGCATCGTGCCGTCGTAGCAGTCCACCCGCACCGGGTCACGGGAGTTCTCCGGGTCGATGCTCATGCAGTCCCCGACGACCCAGTCGATGTCCATGCAGATCGTTTGGCCGGTGTCGCGGAACGCGCTGCGCATCGAGTAGTACGAGTCGACGTCGGTGGGGCACTGGTCGCTGTCACCCGCCTCGCCGGACAGCACAGAGACCACCTTGAAATTCGACTCCGGTGTGCCGCAGCCGACCTTCGTCGCCTCCGGACGGTCGAGGGTGCCGCCCATCTTCAGGCAGTCCCCCACCCCCATGTCGGCCGCGGCGGCCGACGAGCAGCCCGTCAGCCCCGCGGCCGCGAGCAGCGCGGCCGTGACGACCGCGGGCAGCGTCCGCACGTGAACAGCGTCAGCGACGCAGGCCCAGCCGGTCGATCAGGGAGCGGTAACGCTCCACGTCGACCTGCGCGACGTACTTGAGCAGCCGGCGACGGCGGCCGACGAGCAGCAGCAGGCCGCGCCGCGAGTGGTGGTCGTGCTTGTGCAGCTTGAGGTGCTCGGTCAGGTCGGCGATGCGCTTGGTCAGCAGTGCCACCTGCGCCTCGGGCGAACCGGTGTCGGTCGCATGCAGGCCGTAGGAGCCCAGGATCTCTTTTTTCTGATCGGCGGTGAGCGCCACGAATTCACTCCATCTTTTCAGTTCGCGAACTGCGGGAGCCGGACGGCTCCGAAGGGCACGGCCACCGCGAACTGCAGCAACGTGCCGGGTCGGCGCAGAGTCTAACAGCGCCGGGGCGCTCAGAAAGAATCGCGCAGGATGGTGCGGGCCCGCTCGGTGTCCCCGCCCATCGCCACGATCAGGTCGTCGACCGAGTCGAACTTCTCCTGGCCCCGGATCCGGGCCACGAAGTCGACCGCGACGTGCTGGCCGTACAGGTCGGCGGTGGTGTCCAGGACGAACGCCTCGACCGTGCGGGTGCGCCCGGAGAACGTCGGGTTGGTGCCGACCGACACCGCGGCCTGGTACCGCTCGCCGGGGATGACGGTGCCCATCACCGGCCCGCGGCCCAGCACGGTGAACCAGGCGGCGTAGACCCCGTCGGCCGGTATCGCCGAGTACATCGGCGGTGCGACGTTGGCCGTGGGATAGCCGAGGTCCTTGCCGCGACCGTCACCGCGCACCACCACACCCTCGACCCGGTGCGGGCGTCCCAGCGCCTCGGCGGCGGCGACCACGTCGCCTGCGTCGACGCAGGACCGGATGTAGGTCGACGAGAAGGTCACCGACTGTTCCCGGTGGTGTTCGGCGACCAGCGACAGGCTCTCGACGGCGAACCCGAACCGCTCACCGGCCCTGCGCAGCAGTTCGACGTTGCCTGCGGCCTTCTTGCCGAACGTGAAGTTCTCCCCCACCACCACCTCGACGACGTGCAGGTTCTCCACCAGCAGCTCGTGGATGTAGCGCTCCGGGGTGAGCTTCATGAAGTCGGAGGTGAACGGCATCACCAGGAAGACGTCGATGCCCATCTCCTCGACGAGCTCGGCACGCCGGGTCAGGGTGGTCAGCTGCGCCGGATGGCTGCCCGGGAAGACGACCTCCATCGGGTGCGGGTCGAACGTCATCAGCACAGTGGGCACACCGCGTGAGCGGCCCGCCTTCACGGCGTGGTTGATGAGTTCGGCGTGCCCGCGATGCACGCCGTCGAACACTCCGATGGTGACGACACATCGGCCCCAGTCGGTCGGGATTTCGTCCTGACCTCGCCAGCGCAGCACACCGCCAGCCTACGGCCCGGGCCGCGCCGTGGGCGCGCTGGATGCCCGGATCAGGTGATGATTGCCTAAACTTGCTAGTTGTGAGTCCGGACAGCAACCCACCTGAGCTGACGATGGTTGCCCAGGACTATCTCAAGGTCATCTGGACGGCCCAGGAATGGTCCCACGAGAAGGTGAGCACCAAGATGCTCGCCGAGCGGCTCGGGGTCTCCGCGAGCACGGCCTCGGAGTCCATCCGCAAGCTGGCCGACCAGGGCTTCGTCCACCACGAGAAGTACGGCGCGGTGACGCTCACCGACGCCGGCCGGCGCGCGGCGCTGGCGATGGTGCGCCGCCATCGGCTGATGGAGACCTTCCTGGTCCGCGAATTGGGCTACGGCTGGGACGAGGTGCACGACGAGGCCGAGATCCTCGAGCACGCGGTCTCCGACCGGATGCTCGACCGCATCGACGCCAAACTCGGTCATCCCACCCGTGATCCGCACGGCGACCCGATTCCTGCCGCCGACGGTCAGGTGCCCACGCCTCCGGCGCGGCAGCTGTCGGTGTGCCAGGACGGCGACGCCGGCACGGTGGCCCGCATCTCCGACGCCGATCCGGAGATGCTTCGGTATTTCGACACCGTGGGCATCACGCTCGATTCGCGGGTGCGGGTGCTCGCTCGGCGCGACTTCGCCGGGATGATCTCGGTAGCCGTGGAGAATCCAGTGAACCCGGTGGACCCGGGCGACCCCGCGCGCCCGGGCAGCGAAACCACCAGCACCACCGTCGACCTCGGCAGCCCGGCCGCCGAGGCGATCTGGGTGGTGGCCTAGGCACGACATCGGCCGTGTGAACGGCCCTTGGGTGCCGTCGGGGGCATCACCGAAGTGACGCCCCCGACGCTCCGGCGGCTCCTCCCCCTGACGCCGCCGTGAATAAAGATACATTCCAACCGGAACGCAAACAACTCGAACGGGCTCAGGCCGGTGCCTGCGCCGCCTCGGCGAGTGCGGAGCCGATGTCCCGATGCAGTCGCGTCGCCGCACGATCCCAGCGGCGCCGCAGCCGGGCCGGGTCACTGTCGGCGAAACTGCCCACGAAGATCCCGCGAAGCGCGTCCATCGCGGTGTAGACGGCGTCGCGCAGTTCCTTCTGCGCCGCGGCCCGTTCGGGCAGCACCTGCGCGATGGCCGCCAGCACCGCGCCGTTGACGACGGGCTCCACCCGCTGGACCTGCTCGGCCAGCGCCGGGTCCGTCCGTGACGCGATCCACAGCTCGAAGGTCGCGACGGTCAGCGGCCCCTGATGGATGTCCCAGAGGAACTCAAGGATCGCCGCAGGCAGGTCATCGCTGCGCTCGATCCGGCCGAGTTCCCGGATGGCGGCCTCGGCGCGCTGATGCGCCAGATGTTCGATCGCCGCGATCACCAGGTCCTCCTTGGACCGGAAATGGTGGATCTGGGCTCCGCGCGTCACCCCGGCGACCTCGGCGACGCGGTGCGTGGTGGTGCCGGCATATCCGTGATCGACCAGGCATTCGACGGTCGCGTCGAGGAGGCGGAGCCGCATCGCGGCGCTGCGTTCGGCCTGGGTGCGTCGCACCCGGCCGGCTGCTCCGTCGGCCACCGTCACGAGCGCAGCCTACCGACCGCGGTGCGCTCGAGCCGGGCTCTCAGTCCGCCGGGCGTCGTGCGCCCGGCACCTTCCTTCGGCGCATCGACCGTCACAGCGTCGCCGGCCGCACCACCACAACGCTTCTCGTCCGTTGCCCGTCGTCGGTGAGCAGCGCCATCACCCGGCCGTCGGGCGCGGTCGCGGCATACACACCGTCGATGCCCGCCGGCCGCAGCGCGCGGCCGTGGCGTGCCGACTCGGCCTCCTCGTCGGTCAGCTCGCGGCGCGCGAAGCCCTGCAGGCACGCCTCGTCGAGCGAGTAGCTCAGCGACGGCTGCTCGGCCAGCGCATCGAGCGTGCGCGCCTCGTCGAGGCCGAACCGGCCGACGCGGGTACGCCGCAGCGCCGTGAGGTGGCCACCGACACCCAGCGCCGCGCCCACGTCACGGGCCAGCGCGCGGATGTACGTGCCGCTCGAACAGGACACCTCGACATCGACGTCGACGAAGCCGGCGGCGTCGCGGCTGACCGCGGTGACGTCGAACCGCTCGACATGCACCGGGCGGGGCGGCAGTTCGACGGTCCGGCCCTCCCGCACCAGCTTGTAGGCGCGCTCCCCACCGATCTTGACGGCGCTGACCGCCGACGGCACCTGCTCGATGTCGCCGCGCAGCGCTGCCACCGCCGCCTCGATCTGGGCGTCGTCGACCGTGGTAGCCGAGACCGTCTGCAGCACTTCGCCTTCGGCGTCCTCGGTGGTGGTGGTCTGCCCCAGCCGGATGGTCGCCGAGTACGACTTGTCAGCGGCGGTCAGCAGGCCGAGGATCTTCGTCGCCCGCTCGATGCCCACCACCAGCACACCGGTCGCCATCGGGTCGAGTGTGCCTGCGTGGCCCACCTTGCGGGTACCGAAGACCCGCCGGCAGCGGCCCACCACGTCATGGCTGGTGATCCCCGCCGGCTTGTCCACGACGACGATGCCGGCCGGCGGTGCCGGCCTGCTCACAGCGCGATCGCCGTCAGCGCGATCCCGTCGGCCACCGACCACCGCCCGGCGAGCGTGGTCAACGGCGGTCCGAACTCCGCGGCCGGGTCGATCAGGATCCGCGACTCGAAGGTGCCCGCGGTGCCGGTGCCGTCGGGCGTGAACGTGATGTGCGCATCCTCGAAGCCCAGCCAGCGGTGCGTCAACGGGTACCACGCCTTGTAGGTCGCCTCCTTGGCGCAGAACAGGATCCGGTCCCAGTGCAACTCGGCAGGCAACGCGGCCAGCTCGTGCCGCTCCACCGGCAGGCTGATCGCGTCGAGCACACCGTCGGGCAGGACGTCGTGCGGTTCGGCGTCGATGCCGAGCGACCGCACCTCCGAGCGCAGGCCCACCACGGCGCCGCGGAAGCCCTTGCAGTGCGTCAGGCTGCCGACCACGCCGTCGGGCCAGCACGGTTCGCCCTTGTCCCCCTTGAGGATCGGCACCGGCGGCAGGCCGAGCTGGGACATCGCCTGGCGCGCGCAGTGGCGCACGGTGACGAACTCGGTGCGGCGCTTGGCGACCGACCGCGCCACCAGCGGCGCCTCCTCCGGCAGCGGGGCCAGGCCGGCGGGGTCGTCGTACAGTTCGGCGGTCGCCACCGCCGGTGGCATCACCGTGGGCAGCAGGCTCACCTGGACCGCCTCGACTGCACCCGCTCCTGCATCTTGCGCGCGCCGTCCCGCATCTCGGGGGTGATCTCGAAGTGCCCGCCGAACTCGTTGAGGTAGCCGGGCGCGTACTTCGGGTCGGGCAGGATCTGCCGCAGCCACCGATAGGGCTTGCGCCGCCGCCACTCCCGCGGATATCCCACCGACACCTCCTCGAACCGCACGCCGTCGTACCAGGTGGTGCGCGGGATGTGCAGGTGGCCGTACACCGAGCAGACGGCGTTGTAGCGGGTGTGCCAGTCGGCCGTGGCGGTGGTGCCGCACCACAGCGAGAACTCCGGGTAGAACATCGCGTCGCACGGTTCGCGCACCATCGGGAAGTGGTTGACCTGGACGGTCGGCATCATCCAGTCCAGCTCCTCGAGCCGCTTGCGGGTGGCGGCCACCCGCTCGCGGCACCAGGCGTCGCGGGTGGCATACGGCTCGCACGACAGCAGGAACTCGTCGGTGCCCACGACGTTGCGTTCCCGGGCGATCGCCAGGCCCTCGGCCTTCGTGGCGGCCCCTTCCGGCAGGAAGCTGTAGTCGTAGAGCAGGAACATCGGGACGATGGTCGCGGGGCCACCCTCGCCCGTCCACACCGGGTAGGGGTGCTCAGGGGTGACGATGCCCATCTCGTCGCACATCGTGACCAGGTAGTCGTAACGGGCCCGACCGAAGATCTGCATCGGGTCCTTGTTCGTCGTCCACAATTCGTGGTTGCCGGGGATCCAGATGACCTTGGCGAAGCGCTTGCGCAGCAGGTCGAGCGCCCACCGGATCTCGTCGGTGCGTTCACCGACGTCGCCGGCGACGATCAGCCAGTCGTCGGGCGAGGAGGGATACAGCGACTCGGTGATGGGCTTGTTGCCGTTGTGCCCGGTGTGCAGGTCGCTGATTGCCCACAACACCGGCCGCCGGTCGCGCGGCTGCGCAGGAGTGACCACAACCGATCAGCCTACTTGCGCACCCGCGGTGACCCCTGTCGGCGACTAGAACATGTTCTCGTTTACGGTGGCCGTTACGAGTCATCCAGCCGCCGCGGACCGATACACTCCCGGCAGGGTCGGACCTGAGAGGGGGTGTGATGGTCGCCAGGATGCGCCTGCTCTCGGCGCTCGCCGCGCTGTTCGCGGCGGTGGTCGTGGTGTGGCAGACCGCACCGTCGCCCGGCACCGCCACCGGTGGGGTCGATCTGCGGTCCACGTTCCTGCCGCTGACGGCCTCGACGACGATCAAGTGGCCGGTGGTCGACATCGTCGATCCCAGCCCGTTCGCCCCGTGTAACGACATCCCGCTCGACGTCGTCCAGCGCATCGGGCTTGCCTTCACGCCGCCGCAGCCGGAGGAGGGCCTGCGGTGCAAGTACGACGCGGGCAACTACCAGATGGCGATCGAACCGCTCGTGTGGCGCAGCTACGAGGAGACCATCCCGCCGGACGCCGTCGAACTCGACGTCTCCGGTCACCGCGCCGCCCAGTACTGGATCATGAAGCCGACCGACTGGAACAATCGGTGGTGGATCACCTGCATGATCGCGTTCGACACCAGCTACGGCGTGATCCAGCAGTCGGTGTTCTACTCGCCGATCTACTCCGAGCCGGACCCGGACTGCATGCAGACCAACCTGCAGCGCGCCCACGAACTGGTGCCGTCGTACACGTTCTGAGACGAGGCTTCTCTAACCTGGCCGCATGACCACCACCGACCGGCGACCGGCCACCTCGACCGGTCCGCTGCGCAGACTCGCGGGCAGAACCGTCAGCCGGCTGCTGCGGCTGCCGCCCCACACCAGCGACTTCCGGGTCGAGCGCGGCCTGCGGGTCCCGATGCGCGACGGTGTCGACCTGATCGCCGATCACTACGTGCCCGACACCGACCGGCCCGCGGGCACGCTGCTGGTGCGGGGACCCTACGGCCGCGGCTTCCCGTTCTCACTGCTGTTCGCCGCCGTCTACGCCGCGCGCGGCTACCACGTGCTGGTGCAGAGCGTGCGTGGCACATTCGGCTCCGGCGGGGAGTTCACGCCGATGGTGCACGAGAAGGCCGACGGCGCCGACACCGCCGCCTGGCTGCGCGACCAGCCGTGGTTCACCGGGTCGTTCGCCACCGTCGGCCTGTCCTACCTGGGCTTCACGCAGTGGGCGATGCTGGAGGACCCGCCGCCGGAACTCGCGGCGGCCGTGATCGCCGTCGGGCCGCACGACTTCCGGGCCTCGTCCTGGGGCACCGGGTCGTTCTCCCTCAACGACTTCCTGGGTTGGAGCCACATGGTCGCCCACCAGGAGGACCCGGGCCGGGCGGCGGCGCTGATCCGCCAGGTGCGCTCCCGCCGGGAGGTGGCCCGGGCCACCGCCGGACTGCCGCTGGGCGACTCGGCCCGCGACCTGCTGGGCAGCGGTGCGCCGTGGTTCGAGTCGTGGCTCGAGCACGAGGACCCCGACGACCCGTTCTGGGCGGGGCTGCGGGCCACCGATGCGCTGGACCGGGTGGCGGTGCCGGTGCTGCTGGTCAGCGGCTGGCAGGACCTGTTCCTCGAGCAGTCCCTCACCCAGTACCGGCATCTGCGCGACCGCGGTGTGCCGTGCGGGCTGACCGTCGGGCCGTGGACCCACTCGCAGCTGATGACCAAGGGCGCCGCCACGGTGGTCGGCGAGACGCTCGACTGGCTGGCCACCCACCTCGGTGGCGCACCGGCGCGGCGGCGCAGCCCGGTGCGGGCGTTCGTCAACGGTCACGGCTGGCTCGAGCTGCCCGACTGGCCGCCGGCCATGACCGAGCAGGAGATGTTCCTGCACCCGGGCCACCGGCTCGCGGGCGCCGCCCCTGATCCGGCCGCACCGTCGTCGACGTTCACCTACGACCCCGCCGACCCGACACCGACCATCGGCGGGCGGCTGCTGTCCCCCGAGGCCGGCTACCGCGACGATTCCCGGTTGGCCCGCCGCGCCGACGTGCTGACCTTCACCGGTGAGCCGCTCACCGAAGACCTCTACGTCGTCGGCACGCCGGTGATCGAATTGGCGCACTCCTGCGACAACCCGCACAACGACGTGTTCGTCCGCCTCGGCCACGTCGACGAGCGCGGCCGGTCCCGCAACGTCTCCGACGGCTATCTGCGCCCCGGCGGCGTCAGCGGGACGGTGCGCATCGAACTCGACGCGGTGGCGCACCGCTTCCCCGCCGGCTCGCGGCTGCGGGTGCTCGTCGCGGGCGGCTCGCATCCGCGGTTCGACCGCAACCTCGGCACCGGCGACGCGCCGTTGCGCGGCAACCGGACGGTGCCGGCGACCCACACCGTCCACCACGGCGCAG
>NZ_JAUMSQ010000127.1:0-8571 GCF_030519285.1 Mycolicibacterium arseniciresistens | reverse complement strand
CTTCCACCTGCCTATTGACAAAACCCGACTACATATCAGTCCTGGGCCGTCGGCCTGATGGTGAGGTCACCGATCTCGACGTCGTGCGGCTGCTCCACGGCGAACGCGATCGCCCGCGCGACGGCATCGGGCGGCATCCCGAAATCCTCCATGGCACCGCGGACACGGCTGCGCAGAGCGACGTCGTCGATCGAGCTGTCCAATTCGGTGTTCACGTAGCCCGGAGAGATCGACGTGGTCCGCACGACGCCGTCCGTGGACTCCGTACGCAGCCTTCCATCACCGTGCGTACCGCGTTCTTCGTCGCCGCATAGACCGCCATCGTCGGCACGATCTTCAGGCCGGCGGTCGAGACCGTCGTGACCAGGTGCCCGCGGCCCTGCCTGCGGAAGATCGGCAGGACCGCCGCCACGCTGTTGAGCACCCCCCGCAGATTGACGTCGATCATCGCCGACCAGCCGTCGACGTCGAGGTCGCTCATCGGCCCGATCTTGCTGATGCCGGCGTTGCTGACGAGCACGTCGACCGCGCCGAAGTCGCGCACCCCCGTCTCGGCGAGTTCCCGCACATCGCCGGGGCGCGTCACGTCGGTCGCCCGGGACACCGCCGTCCCGCCTGTGGACCGGATGTCGCCGACGAGCCGGTCCAACCGCTCGGTGCGCCTGGCTCCCAGCACCACGGAGGCGCCGCGTTCCGCAAGGAGCCGGGCGGTCGCCTCCCCGATGCCGCTGCTGGCGCCGGTGATGACGACGACTTTCCCTGCAATGCCCGACACAACGGCCTCCTCGACTAAAGTGGACACGTATCCGGTTACGGGATCCACCGTAGCGGACACATGTCCGCTTAGCCAGTCTGGGGGAGTGCGGTGACGCGACCGCGTCGTCGGGCCGACGCCGAACTGAACCGCGCCCGCATCGTCGCCGCCGCCCGATCGCTGGTGCAGCAGCCCGACGAGCTGAGGCTCAACGAGGTGGCGAAGGCCGCCGGAGTCGGCCAGGGCACGCTCTACCGGCACTTCGCGAGCCGGGAGGAGCTGCTCGTCGAGGTGTACCGCGACGACGTACACGAACTCGTCGAGGCGGCGTCGGTGCTGCTGGCGCACCACGATCCGCTGAGCGCACTGGCCGCCTGGTTCCGGCGGGTGACGGAGTACGCCCGGATCAAGCGGGGGGTGTTCGCGGCGGTGACGACCTCGGTGCGAACCGATCTCGCCGACCACAGCATCGGCAGCATCGGTGAGGCGATCACCTCGCTGCTCGACGCCGGTAAGGCCGAGGGCGTGATCCGCGGCGATGCCGACGCGCGAGATGTGATCCTGCTGATCGGCGCGCTCACCCGGCTCGACGACGACGAGTGGGACACCCGCGCAGACCGCCTGCTGAGGATCGTCCTCGACGGCCTGCGCGCCAACGAGTAGCCGTCATCGCACGGCGAACTCGAGGCCCACGAGCCGTTCGGACATGTCCCAGAGCCGGGCGGCGTCGGCGGGATCGCCCGCCGGTTCGTAGATCGCCTGTTCGGCGGGTGCTCCCGTCAGATGCCGGAACCCACTCGGTCCGTAGAACCTGCCGCCCTCGGCGTCGGGGTGGGTGGCCGCGTACAACGCAGGCAGCAGGCCCTGGTCAACCGTCTGGGTGAGGACGCCCATCCGGGCGAACAACCGGACGACCCGCACCGCGAGGGTGTCGCCGTTGCGTCCCATGTGTGGTTGTGCGGCAAGCAGATTGGTCGCCGTCACGCCCGGATGCGAGACGTTGCTGGTGATGCCCCAGCCGCCGCGCTCGCTGCGGCGGTTGAGCTCGAGGCCGAACATCACGTTCGCGATCTTGGACTGACTGTAGGCCTTGCCCGCAGAGTACGATTCCTCGAAATTCGGGTCGTCCCAGTTGATCGCGTTCGACGCGGCCGCGATGCTCGACTGTGTCGTCACCCGAGCGCGGCCGGCCCGCAGCAGCGGCAGCAGCCGCGCGGTGAGGGCGAAGTGTCCGAGATGGTTCGTGCCCCACTGCAGTTCGAATCCGTCGACGGTGGTGAGGCGCGTCGGCGGGTTCATCACCCCGGCGTTGTTGACCAGGAGGTGGATCGGCCTGCCCTCGGCGAGCAGTTCGCCTGCGAGGTCGGCCACCGACTGCAGCGACGACAGGTCGAGACGCCGCAGGCCCACCCGCGCACTGGGCACCGCCGTGGTGATCCGGTCCACGGCGGCCTGCCCTTTCGCGGCGTTGCGTACCGGCAGGACGACCTCCGCGCCGGCGGCGGCCAGCCTTTCGGCCAGTCCGAGACCGATACCGTCGCTCCCGCCGGTGACGACGGCCGTCCGGCCGGTCAGGTCCGGCACCTCCACCACTGCTCTGCCCGACATGCTGTGCTCCCTCGTGCTCGATCGATTGCTGTGCTGTCGACGCTGCCAGCTTCGGGGGAGTGCATTCAGGGGCCGGTTATCCGGTGATCGGTGATCCCCCGTTGAGCAGTGCGGGTTCGCGACGATCGCCGCGGGAGTAGGCGTCCGGATCGGCGCCCAGTGCGGCGAGCTTGGCGTGGCTGGCCGATCCCGGGTCGGCGGTGAACACCAGCAGCGTGTGCAATTGTGCTGCGTCGTAGAGGATCTGGCATTGCACATCCAACACGCCCAGCTTCGGGTGCGCGATCCGCTTGGTCTGTTCCCTGGTGGTCGAGACGTCGTGGCGCTTCCACAGCTCGGTGAACGCCGCGCTGCGGTCCAGCAGCGCCTCGACGATCTGTGCCGCCCGCGAGCCGGCGCCGTCGCGGGCGTAGGCCACCCTGGCGTCGGCGACGAACCGGCGTCCGATCATCGCGTGGTCCTCGGACGGGTACACCTGCCGGGCACGCTCGTCGGTGAACCACCGGTAGACCACGCTGCGGGCCATGCCCTCGAATGCGGTCTCGTCGCCGAGCAGTGCCCGCGCGGCAGGTGTCTGCACCAATGTCTCGCCGAGCGCCGACATCACCTGCGCCGGGGTGTCCTGCAGCCGGTCCAGGATGCGCATCGTGGCCGCGCTGACGTGCTCACCGCCCAGGGTGCGCGCCGGCGCGTTGTGCCCCGCCAACCGGAACAGGTGGTCCCGCTCGTCCAGCGACAACCGCAGCGCCCGTGCCAGCGATGCGAGCACGTCCGTCGACGGTTGCGGTGCGCGCCGCTGCTCCATCCGGGTGTAGTAGTCCGTCGAGATCATCGCCAGCGCGGCGACCTCCTCGCGGCGTAATCCGGTGGTCCGCCGTCTGCGCCCGGCGGCAAGGCCCAACTCCTGCGGACTCAGCGCCGCGCGTCGGGTGCGCAGGAAATCGGCCAACTGCCCCTGATCCATCGACCCAGTCTCCCCGGGACCCGGTTCGCGATCCAGGGATCGGCAGTCCCCGGCTCGCCGCTCAGGCGTCGGTGCGGTCGGCGGCCCACCACCTGAGGACCCGGGTCGCGAAGAGCGTCAACCACTTCGACGGCTCACCCGCCGCGACGTCGACTTCGAACCACACCCGGCCGGGCTGGCGACCGGCCTGCAGCCAGGTGCCGTCGGGCCGTTCGGCCGCCCGGATGCGGTCGATCGCGTCGGCCATCCGGGGATCGGGCCGCACACCGTCGTGCAGCGCTGCGCCGCGGAAGTAGTCGGCGGCGTTGAGCACGCTGTAGGCCCACCGGAACGGATAGCGGAACCGGTCCACCCACGGCCCCACCGGTTCGCCGGTGGACAGCCGCCGGAACAGGCCACGCCGCAGCAGGTACTCCTGCCCGGCGTGCCGCGCGGTCCGCGTCGCGGCCGAACCACCGGTTGCGATCTCGTCGGCGAGCAGACCCTTGAGCGCGTTGAGCGTCGAATGGAACGACGACCGCGTAGACCCCTCGACCCACTCGCAGTTCCAGCCGCCGTCGGGCAGTTGATGGTCGACGAACCACTCGGCAATGCCCCGCACGTCGACACCGAGCCACGCCCCGTTGGCGAGGGTCCAGCCGTTGATGCAGCAGTCCACCTCGCCGTCCCAGTACGGCAGGTCGTCGTACTCCCAGCGGCAGTTCGCCGCGAGCAGTTCGGCCGTCCGCCGCTCATGAAGCACCGCGGGGTCGAGGCCCCACTCCCGCAGCGAGTTGAGCGTCCAGGTGGTCGCGGTCCAGGGTTGCCCCTCGTCGTCGGCTCGAGCTTCCGAGAAGTCGGCGGGGAAGAACGCGCCACCGGCCCATTGGCCGTCACCGTCCTGCAGTGACAGCAGTCGCGCACCGCATCCCTCGGTGGCGATCCGCGCCCTGGTCGACTCCCACACCGGCGGCGGTTCCCCGAGCAGATCGCGTTCGACCTGCCAGCGCAGCGCCGGATCCGATTCGAGCAGCCATGCGGTCAGGTCCGTCATGGCCGGTCCAGGTGGACCAAGGCGCCGTCGGCGCGCTCGCAGGTCATCATGTGCTGGTCGGGCAGCCGGTCCTGCCAGTCGCCGGCCGCGGTGCAGTCCCAGTCCTCGATCTCTATGAAGTACCCGGCCGACCGGCCGCCCGGCGCGGCGTCCCACTTCTCGATCACCCGGAGCGCCTCGGGGCAGTCGATGTTCGTGGTGCCCCGCATGACGTGGATGTCCCGGCCGGTCCTCGGGCGGGACAGCGGCGCGAGGCCGCAGTCCTGCTGGGCCGCGGTGACCGTCGGCGGGGGCGCAGGCGTCGGGTCGCCGTCGGTGACATCGGTGCCACAGCCGGTGAGGGCGGCCGCCGCGGACAGCAGAACGGCCGCACACCATCGCGGATGTCCCATGCCGAAGATCAAACTCATTTCCACGGCCTACCTCAAGCTCCGGCCCTGACCACTACACCCTGTAGTTGACGCGCCGGGGGCGACTGGGACACTGGTGTGCATGCATGCTTCGGCCGGGACCGAGATATCGGCGAAACTGTTCGCCGAGGCGTCCGCCGTCATCCCCGGTGGGGTCAACTCGCCGGTCCGGGCGTTCAACGCGGTCGGTGGCACCCCGCGGTTCATCACCTCGGCGAACGGCTACTGGCTGACCGACGCCGACGGCAACCGCTACGTCGACCTGGTGTGTTCGTGGGGGCCGATGATCCTCGGCCACGCCCATCCCGCCGTGGTCGAGGCGGTGCAGCGGGTGGTGGCCGACGGGCTGTCGTTCGGCGCCCCGACACCGTCGGAGACCCAGCTCGCCGCGGAGATCGTCGACCGGGTCGGCCCCGTCGAGCGGCTGCGGATGGTCAACTCCGGCACCGAGGCCACCATGAGCGCGATCCGGTTGGCCCGCGGTTTCACCGGCCGCCCCAAGATCGTCAAGTTCTCCGGCTGCTACCACGGTCACAGCGACGCGCTGCTGGCCGACGCGGGTTCCGGGGTTGCCACGCTCGGCCTGCCGTCGTCACCGGGTGTCACCGGAGCGGCCGCCGCGGACACCATCGTGCTGCCGTACAACAACGTCGCCGCCGTCGAGGAGGTGTTCGCCCGGTTCGGTGACGAGATCGCCTGCGTCATCACCGAGGCAAGCCCCGGCAACATGGGCGCGGTGCCGCCGCTGCCCGGGTACAACGCGGCGCTGCGCCGCCTCACCGCCGAGCACGGCGCGCTGCTGGTGATGGACGAGGTGATGACGGGCTTCCGGGTCAGCCGTTCCGGTTGGTACGGCATCGATCCCGTCGACGCCGACCTGTTCACCTTCGGCAAGGTGATGAGCGGCGGGCTGCCCGCCGCGGCGTTCGGCGGCCGCGCCGAGGTGATGGAGCGGCTGGCGCCGCTGGGCCCCGTCTACCAGGCCGGCACGCTGTCGGGTAATCCGGTGGCGATGGCCGCCGGGCTGGCCACGCTGCGCGCCGCGGACGACGAGGTCTACGCCGCGCTCGACGCCAACGCCGACCGGCTGGCCGGCCTGCTCACCGGGGCGCTGACCGACGCCGGTGTCGCACACCGGGTTCAGCGTGGCGGGAACATGCTGTCGGTGTTCTTCACCGACGAGGAGGTCGGTGACTTCGCCGCCGCGCGCGCGGCCGAGACGTGGCGCTTCCCGCCGTTCTTCCACGCCCTGCTCGACGCGGGCGTCTACCCGCCGCCGAGCGCCTTCGAGGCGTGGTTCGTCTCCGCCGCCCTCGACGACGACGCCTTCGAGCGCATCGCCGCCGCCCTGCCCGGTGCCGCCCGCGCCGCCGCCGAAGCGACGCAGCCCGCATGACCGAGAAGACGATCGTGCACGTGATGCGGCACGGCGAGGTGCACAATCCCGAGGGCGTGCTCTACGGCCGCCTGCCCGACTACCACCTCTCCGAGCGCGGTCGCGCGCAGGCGCAGCGGGTGGCGGACTGGCTGGCCGAGCGCGACATCGTCTACGTGGTGGCCTCCCCGCTGGAGCGCGCCCAGGAGACCGCAGGGCCGATCGCGGCGGCGCACGGCCTGTCCATCGACACCGACGACGAGTTGATCGAATCGCTCAACGTCTTCCAGGGCGAGCGGGTCTCCCCGGGTGACGGCGCCCTGCGGGATCCCCGTAACTGGTGGCACCTGCGCAACCCTCGCGTGCCGTCCTGGGGTGAGCCGTACACCGACATCGCCGCCAGGATGACCGGTGCGCTGCACCGCGCGCGCGACAAGGGCAGGGGTCACGAGTCGGTGTGCGTCAGCCACCAGCTCCCCGTCGAGACGCTGCGGCGCGCCATCACCGGAAAACCGTTGCACCACTTCCCGACCCGCCGGTTGTGCAATCTCGCGTCCCTGACGTCCTTCTACTTCCACGGTGACGAGTACGTCGGCTGGGGTTACGCGGAGCTGGCCGGGCAGTGACGCGGCTGGTGGTCCTGCTGGTGAGCGCGGTGATCGCGCTCGCCGGCTGTTCCACCGGTGACGACGCCGTCGCCCAGGGCGGCACCTTCGAGTTCGTCGCGCCCGGCGGCAAGACCGACATCACCTACGACCCGCCGGACAGCCGTGGCCGCCCAGGGCCGCTGTCGGGTCCCGACCTGCTCGACCCGGACCGCACCATCTCGCTCGACGACTTCGCCGGCGACGTGGTGGTGATCAACGTGTGGGGACAGTGGTGCGGACCGTGCCGCACCGAGATCGGTCAGCTGCAGCAGGTCTACGACGCCACCCGCGAGCGGGGTGTGGCGTTCCTCGGCATCGACGTGCGCGACAACAACCGTCAGGCCGCAGTCGACTTCGTCACCGACCGCAGGATCACGTTCCCGTCGATCTACGACCCGCCGATGCGCACGATGATCGCCTTCGGCGGGCGGTACCCGACGACGGTGATCCCGTCGACCGTGGTGCTGGATCGTCAGCACCGGGTGGCCGCCGTGTTCCTGCGCGAACTGCTGGCCGAGGACCTGATGCCGGTGGTCGAACGACTGGCCGCCGAGAGTCCGGCCCCGGCGCCGGGGACCCAGCCGTGACCGGCTTCGCCGAACTCGCCGCCGCCGGACCGGTTCTGCTGGCGCTGGGCGCGTGCGTGCTGGCCGGCCTGGTGTCGTTCGCGTCGCCGTGTGTGGTGCCGCTGGTGCCCGGCTACCTGTCCTACCTGGCGGCCGTCGTCGGGGTCGATGAGCAGCCCGCCGGTGAGGCGGGCGCGCAGGTGGCGGTGCGCACGGCGCGGCTGCGGGTGGCAGGCGCGGCGGCGCTGTTCGTCGCGGGGTTCACCGTCGTGTTCCTGCTCGGCACGGTGGCCGTGCTGGGCATGACCACCACGCTGATCACCAATCAGCTTCTGCTGCAACGCCTCGGCGGGGTGGTGACGATCCTGATGGGCCTGGTGTTCATCGGCCTGGTGCCCGCATTGCAGCGCCAGGTGCGGTTCACCCCGCGGCAGCTGTCGACCGTCGCCGGTGCGCCGCTGCTCGGCGCGGTGTTCGCCCTCGGCTGGACGCCGTGCCTGGGCCCGACGCTGACCGGGGTGATCACCGTGGCCTCGGCGACCGACGGCGCCAACGTGGCCCGCGGCGTGGTGCTCGTGCTGGCCTACTGCCTCGGTCTGGGAATCCCGTTCGTGCTGTTGGCCTTCGGCTCGGCGCGGGCGGTGTCCGGCCTCGGATGGCTGCGCAGGCACACCCGCGCCATCCAGGTGTTCGGCGGCATCCTGCTGGTGATCGTCGGCGCGGCGCTGGTGACCGGCCTGTGGAACGACTTCGTCTCGTGGGTGCGCGACGCGTTCGTGAGTGACGTCAGGCTGCCGATATGAATCCGGCGGGCAGGAGCGGCGGGGGTACCTCCCGGCCGGAGGCCAGGGGGCCGACCGGGGGATTTGTTCGCAGCGTGTGGGCGCTGATCCGCAACACCTGGCGGACGCTGACGTCGATGGGCACCGCGCTGGTGTTGCTGTTCCTGCTGGCGCTGGCCGCGATCCCGGGGGCGCTCCTGCCGCAGCGCAGCCTCAACGAGTCGAAGGTCGCCGAGTACATCGCCGCGCGCCCCACGCTGGGCCCGCTGCTGGACCGGCTGCAGGCGTTCGACGTGTTCTCGAGCTTCTGGTTCACCGCGATCTACGCCCTGCTCTTCATCTCCCTCGTCGGCTGCCTGACACCGCGGCTGTTCGAGCACATCCGCAGCCTGCGCGCGGTGCCGGTGCCCGCGCCGCGCAACCTGGGCCGGC
>NZ_JAUMSQ010000126.1:0-15628 GCF_030519285.1 Mycolicibacterium arseniciresistens | reverse complement strand
TCCCTCGTCGGCTGCCTGACACCGCGGCTGTTCGAGCACATCCGCAGCCTGCGCGCGGTGCCGGTGCCCGCGCCGCGCAACCTGGGCCGGCTGCCCAAGCACCACGCCGGCGAGGTCGCGGGCGATCCGCAGGCGGTGGCCGCGGCCGTGTCGGAGCGGCTGCGCGGCTGGCGGCAGGTGACACGCACCGAGGGCGACACGACCGAGATATCGGCGGAGAAGGGGTATCTGCGCGAGTTCGGCAACATCGTCTTCCACTTCTCGCTGCTCGGGCTGCTGGTGGCGATCGCCGCGGGCAAGCTGTTCGGCTACGAGGGCAACGTGATCGTGATCGCCGACGGCGGCCCCGGCTTCTGCTCGGCCTCACCCGCGGCGTTCGACTCGTTCCGGGCGGGCAACACCGTCGACGGCACCTCGCTGTATCCGATCTGTCTGCGGGTCAACGAATTCGACGCCGAGTACCTGCCCACCGGCCAGGCCACCTCGTTCGCCGCGGACATCGAGTACCAGGCCGGGCAGGACCTCGCCGACGACGCCTGGCAGCCCTACCGGTTGCGGGTCAACCACCCGCTTCGCGTCGGCGGTGACCGGGTGTACCTGCAGGGCCACGGTTACGCGCCGACGTTCACCGTCACGTTCCCCGACGGCCAGAGCCGCACCCAGACCGTGCAGTGGCGGCCCGACGACCAGACCACCTTCCTGTCCTCGGGGGTGATGCGCTTCGACCCGCCCGCGGGCACGTACCCCGACCCCGACCGGCGCCGAGAGCAGCAGATCGCGATCCAGGGCCTGTTCGCCCCCACCCAGCAGCTCGACGGCACGCTGCTGTCGTCGAGCTTCCCCGCGCTCAACGATCCCGGCGTGGCGATCGACGTCTACCGCGGCGACACCGGCCTGGACACCGGCAGGCCGCAGAACCTGTTCACCCTCGACGAGCGGCTCATCGGTCAGGGCCGGCTGAGCAGGGTGGCGCGGGTCAACCTGAGCGCCGGCGCCGAGACCCGCCTCGACGACGGCACCGTCGTCCGCTTCGACGGCGCGGTGCCCTTCGTCAACGTGCAGGTCTCGCACGACCCTGCGCAGGTGTGGGTGCTGGTGTTCGCGATGACGATGATGGCCGGGTTGCTGGTCTCGCTGGTCGTGCGTCGCAGGCGGATCTGGGTTCGGATCGAACCCGCCGCGCCGGGTACGGTGAGCGTCGAGCTGGGCGGGCTGGCCCGCACCGACAACTCCGGCTGGGGCGAGGAGTTCGAGCGGTTGGTGTCGCGGCTGCTGGCCGCCCACGCGAGTGACGAGGCGCGTGCCGATGCGGGCACGCGCTCAGGAGAGAAGGTCACATGAACGGGCAGATCGACATCGGGCTGGCGCGGTACTCCGATTGGGCGTTCACGTCCGCGGTGGTGGTGCTGGTGGTCGGGCTGTTGCTGCTCGCCGTCGAACTCGCCTACAGCCGCAGCCGCAAGGTCGAGCAGCGCGAACTTGTGCGGGCCGCCGTCGGCGCCGACAGCGCCACGCCCGGCGTCGTCGCCGATGTGCCGAAGCGCCCGGCCGACGAACGCATCGGCGCGGCAGGCCTGTCGCTGACCTATGTCGGCATCGCGCTGCTGCTGGCGTGCATCGTGCTGCGCGGGCTGTCCACCTCGCGGGTGCCGTGGGGCAACATGTACGAGTTCATCAACCTCACCTGCCTGTGCGGGCTGGTGGCCGCCGCGGTGGTGCTGCGCAAGCCGCAGTACCGCGCGCTGTGGGTGTTCGTGCTCGTGCCCGTGCTGATCCTGCTGACGGTCTCGGGTCGCTGGCTGTACTCGCACGCCGCGCCGGTGATGCCCGCTCTGCAGTCCTACTGGCTGCCCATCCACGTCTCGGTGGTCAGCCTGGGGTCCGGGGTGTTCCTGGTCGCCGGCGTGGCCAGCATCCTGTTCCTGGTCAAGATGTCGCGGCTGGGCACGCCCGGCACCGACGGGACGTGGGCGCGCATCGTCGACCGGCTGCCCGACGCGCAGACCCTCGACCGGATCGCCTACCGCACCACCATCTTCGCGTTCCCGGTGTTCGGCTTCGGAGTCATCTTCGGTGCGATCTGGGCCGAGGAGGCGTGGGGCAGGTACTGGGGCTGGGACCCCAAGGAGACCGTGTCGTTCATCGCCTGGGTGATCTACGCCGCGTACCTGCACGCCCGCTCGACCGCGGGCTGGCGCGACCGCAAGGCCGCCTGGATCAACGTCGCCGGCTTCGTGGCGATGGTGTTCAACCTGTTCTTCATCAACCTCGTCACCGTCGGACTGCACTCCTACGCCGGGGTGGGCTGAGTGGCTGACCAATCGTCCGATTTCCGCGCACAGCGCCGGTTCAGCGATCCGGCGGCCGGAGGTGCGTACACCGAGGCGCCACCGCCGGAGTGGACGGCGCCGACGCCGCCGAACGGCCTGCCCGTCGCCGAAATCCAGGCGACCGCCACCGAGGCGCCCCAGGCCCCTGCTCCTGTCCCTGCGCCCACGGCTCCGCCGGCTGCACCGCTGCCCGTCGCTCCTCCGCCGCCATCCCCGGTACCGCCCGTGGTCGTTCCGCGGCCCCTGCCGCCGGTGCCCGCCGCCGCGCCCCTTCCGCCGCTGCCCGCCGACGCGCCGCAGCCCCAACCGCACATGGACCTCTCGGCCGTCGCGCTGCTCGGCAGGCCGAAACCGGCGCCCTCGCACGGCTGGCGTAAGTGGCTCTACCTGGCCTCGTTCAAGCTGATCAACCTGGGGGAGGGCCCGAAAGCGACCCACCGTGACAGCCTGCTCGCACAGGTCAGGCAGCCGCTGCACGGGTGCTATCGCATCGCGCTGCTGTCGCTCAAGGGCGGCGTCGGCAAGACGACCATCACGGCCACCCTCGGCGCGACGTTCGCCTCCATCCGCGGGGACCGGGTGGTGGCGGTCGACGCCAACCCCGACCGCGGCACGCTGAGCGAGAAGGTGCCGCTGGAGACCCCGGCCACCGTGCGCCATCTGTTGCGCGACGCCGAAGGCATCGAGCGCTACAGCGACGTGCGCGCCTACACCTCGCAGGGCCCGAGCCGGCTGGAGGTGCTGGCCTCCGAGAGCGACCCGGCCGTGTCGGAGGCGTTCAGTTCCGACGACTACTCCCGCACGCTGGAGGTGCTCGAGCGGTTCTACAGCCTGGTGCTCACCGACTGCGGCACCGGCCTGATGCATTCGGCGATGTCGGCCGTGCTGTCGAAGGCCGACGTGCTGGTCGTCATCAGTTCGGGTTCGGTCGACGGCGCCCGCA
This sequence comes from Mycolicibacterium arseniciresistens, assembly GCF_030519285.1. Classification (NCBI taxonomy): domain Bacteria; kingdom Bacillati; phylum Actinomycetota; class Actinomycetes; order Mycobacteriales; family Mycobacteriaceae; genus Mycobacterium; species Mycolicibacterium arseniciresistens. Next base: position 12,355 of record NZ_JAUMSQ010000126.1, on the reverse strand, counting down.
GCGCGTCGGCCACCCTGGACTGGCTCGACGCCCACGGCCACGAGGACCTGGTGAAGAATTCGATCGCCGTCGTCAACGCGGTGCGCCCGCGCTCGGGCAAGGTGGACATGCAGAAGGTGGTCGACCACTTCGGGCGGCGCTGCCGCGCGGTGCGGCTGGTGCCGTTCGACCCGCATCTGGAAGAGGGCGCGGAGATCAGCCTGGACCGGCTCAGGCCCGCGACGCGGGAGGCGCTGACCGAGCTTGCGGCGGTGGTGGCCGACGGGTTCCCCGGCGCATCGCGCACCGGCAACCCGGCCTGACCGCTACGGACGGGGGTTGTCGCCGTCCCGGAGCCGCCGCAGGAAGTCCGGGTCGTCGTCCGGCCCGATCACACGCGGACGGGGCCGGCTCGCGTTCGCCCGGGTGAGCCGCCAGCCGACGTAGACCAGGCCTGCCAGGACGAGCAACAGGATCAGATACGCCACCAAAACCTCCTGTTACCGAATATACGCGCCGTCGGTAGGCTCGTGACCGTGTCAGATGACCGGCCCACAGCACGCCTCATGGTCGACGTGGCGCTCTACACGGTGGCGCGCCTGGTGCTGGTGGCGGCGCTCGCCGCGGCCATCTTCCTCACCGGCCGGCTGCTGGGGATCGAGCAGTTCCCGATCGTGGTGGCGATCCTCTTCGCGATCGTGATCGCTCTGCCGCTGGGCATCTGGTTGTTGGCGCCGCTGCGCAGGCGTGCCACCGCGAGCATCGCGGTGGTCGACGAACGCCGCCGCCGCGACCGCGAGCAGTTGCAGTCCCGGCTGCGGGGTGACGACGACACCGCCGCTCCCTCGTGACCCACCGCGAGGCGTTCGGAGCCGAATTCCTCGGCGCCGAAGGCTTTCTCAACTCTCCGACTTACGGGTTGCCGCCACGGTTCCTTGTCGACGCGCTCGACTCCTGCCTGCGGCAGTGGCAGACCGGGACGATGGAACCGGTCACCTTCGACGAACCGGTGACCGCCGGGCGGGCCGCATACGCGACCCTGGCCGGGGTGCCGGTCGAGTCGGTGGCCATGGCCGGGTCGGCGTCCGCGGCACTGGGACTGGTGGCCGCCGCGATCCCCGACGGCGCCGCCGTCGCCACGCTGGCAGGTGAGTTCACCAGCACCACATTCCCGTTCGCCGCCCAGGCCGGGCGAGGTGTCACCGTCACCGAATTGTCACAACCCGACCTGCTGGCCCGCGCCGCCGAATTCGACGTGGTGACCGTCAGCCTCGTGCAGTCCGCAGACGGCGCCGTGCTCGACGCCGACGCACTGCGGACGTCGGTCGCCGGCGCCGCGACGCTCACCGTCGTCGACGTCACCCAGGCCGCCGGCTGGAAGCGTCTCGACCTCGGCTGGGCCGACGTCACCGTCGCCTCGGTGTACAAGTGGCTGCTGGCGCCGCGCGGGACGGCGTGGATGTCGTTGAGCGACAGGATCGCTCGGATCATGACCCCGCACGCCGCGAACTGGTACGCCGGCACGCAGCCGTGGCAGTCGATCTACGGGTTGCCGCTCCGGCTGGCCGACGACGCACGGCGCTTCGACACCTCGCCCGCATGGTTCGGAGTCCTCGGGTCGGGGCTCACACTGCCGTGGCTGGCCTCCCTCGACCCGGTCGCCGTCGAAGCGCACACCGTCGGTCTGGCCACCAAGCTGCGCACCGAACTCGGTCTGCCGGCGTCGGACTCGGCGATCGTGTCCATCCCGGTGTCCGGCCCGGCGACGTCGGCCACCGACCGGCTGCGGCACGCGGGCATCCGGGCGTCGGTGCGTGCGGGCGCGGTGCGGGTCGGCTTCCACCTCTACAACACCGACGACGATCTCGACCGGCTGCTCGACGCGCTGGCTGTTTGACCTTTCCGGCTAGCGGTAATGCGCCTGCAGGCGCGCTCTGCGACGCTGACGTCATGAGGAGTTCGAGGGGGGTGTGCGGTGCGCTGCCTGATCGTCGACGACAGCGCTGACTTCCGCGCTGCCGCCCGTTCGATGCTCGAGCGCGGCGGGATCACCGTCGTCGCGTCGGCCGCCGACGGCGACGAGGCACAGCGGCTGTGCGGCGAGTTGCGGCCCGACCTCGCCCTCGTCGACATCGACCTCGGCGGTGAGAGCGGCTTCGACGTCGCCGAGCGGATATGCGGCGCCGACGCCGAACACCGCCCGGCGGTGATCCTGATCTCCACGTTCGCCGAGCAGGACCTCGCGGAGCTGATCGCCGCCAGCCCGGCGGCCGGGTTCGTGTCGAAGATGGCGTTGTCGGCCGACGCGATCCGCGACGTGCTGGCCGGGGTGGCCGGCCTCAGCGGGCCTCAAGGTAGGTGATCACCGCACGGACGCGGCGGTGATCTTCGGGGGTCTCCAGCAGGTTCAGCTTCGTGAGGATGGCGCGGACGTGCTTCTCGACGGTGCCCTCGGTGACCCACAGTTGCCCCGCGATGCCGGAGTTGGAGCGGCCCTCGGCCATCAGCACCAGCACCTCACGCTCGCGGGCGCTCAGGGCGGCCAGTGGATCGTCGCGCCTGCGCGCGGAGACGAGTTCCTGCACCAGGGCCGGATCCACCACCGAGGCGCCCCTGGCCACCCGCTGCAGGGTGTCGACGAAGTCGTCGACGTCGGTGATCCGGGTCTTCAGTAGGTATCCGATCGCGTGGCCGCCGGCGAGCAGTTCGGTGGCGTGCTCCACCTCGACGTGTGCGGACAGCACCAGGATGCCGATGTCGGGCCACTCCTCGCGGATCACCCGCGCGGCGTCGAGGCCCTCGGTGGTGTGGGTGGGTGGCATCCGGATGTCGACCACGACGAGCGCCGGGCGGGACTCCCGCACCATCGTGAGCAGTTCACCGGCGTCCCCGGCGCGGCCCACGACGTCGAACCCCGACCGGTCGAGCAGGCTGGCCAGTCCCTCGCGCAGCAGCACGTCGTCGTCGGCCACCACCACCCGCAGCGACTCCATCGCAGTCCTCTCCTCGGCGCACGGGAACGCACCCGATGCATCATCTTGCCCCGCGCACCGGTTTCTGGCCGCCATCGACCGGGCACCCGTAGGAACGCCGATCGACAACGCCCGACGAAGGAGTATCAGCGATGGCAGTTTGCGACACCTGCGGAAACGACTACGACAAGGCGTTCCAGGTCAGCTGGCCCGACGGCCGGACCGCGACGTTCGACAGCATCGAGTGCGCCGCGGTGCAGGTTGCGCCCGAGTGTGCGCACTGCGGGTGCCGCATCCTGGGCCACGGTGTGGAGGCCGACGAAGGCATCTTCTGCTGTGCCCACTGCGCCCGGAAGGCGAGCAACGCCGACATCAACGACCGGTACCCGGTGCCCGCGGGCGGCTGAGCCGCGGCTACGGCGCGAAGGCCAGCGCGGCGGCCACCGTCACCGCCCACACCAGCATGGTCAGCCCGGTGTCGCGCAGCACGGGGATCAGTTCTCTGCCGTGCTGCCCGCCGCGCACCGGCCGTGCGGCGCGCAGTGCGAACGGGGCCGCCAGCAGGCCGACGGCGCACCACGGCGTCGCGGCGATCAACGCCAGCGGGATCAGCAGTGCGACCGCGACGAGCGCCTGGTACAGCACGCGCGTGCGCGCGTCGCCCAGTCGCACCGCGAGCGTGATCTTGCCGGACTCGGAGTCGGTCGGGATGTCGCGCAGGTTGTTGGCGACCAGGACCGCCGACGACAGCGAGCCCATCGCCACCGCGAGCGCGACACCGACCCAGTCGATGCGCAGCGCCTGGGTGTACTGCGTGCCGAGCACCGCGACCAGTCCGAAGAACACGAACACCGCGACCTCGCCGAGGCCGAGGTAGCCGTACGGCTTGCGGCCACCGGTGTAGAGCCATGCCCCGGCGATGCACACCGCGCCGACCGCGATCAGCCACCACGCGCTCACCACGGCGAGCGCCAGCCCGGCGGCCGCGCCGATGGCGAGGCTCACCACCGCGGCGGTAAGCACCGCTCGCGGCGATGCCAGCTTCGCGCCGACCAGCCGTAGCGGCCCGGCACGCACGTCGTCGGTGCCGCGGATGCCGTCGGAGTAGTCGTTGGCGTAGTTGACGCCGATGATCAGCGCCACCGCGACCAGCAGTGCCAGCAGCGCCTTCCACCACACCGCGGCGTCCAGCCAGGCGGCCGCGCCGGTGCCGGCGATCACCGGCGAGATCGCGTTGGGCAGGGTGCGCGGACGGGCGCCCTCGATCCATTGCGCGATGCTGGCCACGCCGGTCAGTGTTTCACGCGACGCGCGACGGGCTATGGAGCGGTGGTGAGCATCGGCGGCACCGCAGCGACAGTCATCGGCAACACCGTCTCGGCCGTCGCCGGTGGATACGGCGGTCTGTTCGACGCCGACGCCCCCGTCCATCAGGCGCAGCTGAGCTTCGACGACGACGCGAAGCTGCCTGGCGGCACCGAACTGCTGCGGCCCGGCCTGCGTGCCGACGCGTTGGTGCGGATCGCGCCACAGAGCGACGACGAGGCGATCCGCACCATCTGCATCAAGTTGCCCGACGTCTACGGTCCCGGCCGCGATCAGGACTTCCTGCTCGCGTCGTCGATGGACGGCGTGCCGTTCCACCACGCCACGCTGCCGGCCGCCCGAGCCGGGGACCGGCTGTACTCGTCGCTGTGGCTGTACCTCGCGGGACTGTCGCCGGTGCTGTTCGGCGCCCGGATGGACGGCGAGGCGCCGGGACAGCTGACGTTCCTGATGTGCGGCGTGCTGAGCCGGTTCCGGCGCGTCGGCACGCTGACCGTCAACTCCGGCGCGACGGCCGACGACGCGGACGCCGGCTTCGCGGCCCGCAACAGTGGCGGCGGCATCCGCCCGCTTCCGCCGGTCCTCGCCTACCGGGGTTAGCGCCCGTGGGGGCGGCGCGGACATGACGGACAATGGGCGAATGCTCGGAGTGATCGGTGGCAGCGGCTTCTACTCGTTCTTCGGCGCCGATGCGCGCAGCATCAGCCTCGACACCCCCTACGGCGAACCGAGCGCGCCGATCACGGTCGGCACGGTCGGCGATCACGAGGTCGCGTTCCTGCCGCGGCACGGCGTGAATCACGAGTTCTCGCCGCACACCGTGCCGTACCGGGCCAACATGTGGGCGCTGCGGGCACTCGGCGTGCGGCGCATCTTCGGTCCCTGCGCGGTCGGCAGCCTGACACCCGAACTGGGCCCCGGCGCGATGGTCGTGCCCGATCAACTCGTCGACCGCACCAGCGGACGCGCCGACACCTACTTCGACTCCGGCGGCATCCACGTCGAGTTCGCCGACCCGTACTGCCCGGAACTGCGCTCGGCGGCCAAAGACCTGCCCGGCGTCGTCGACGGCGGCACCATGGTGGTGGTGCAGGGGCCACGGTTCTCCACCAGGGCCGAGAGCCGGTGGTTCGCCGGTCAGGGCTTCACGCTGGTCAACATGACCGGCTACCCCGAGGCGGTGCTGGCACGTGAACTCGAGATGTGTTACGCGGCAATCGCTCTGGTGACCGACCTGGACGCAGGCATCGAGACCGGCGCAGGCGTCAAGGCCGTCGACGTGTTCGCGGAGTTCGAGCGGAACCTGGTGCCGTTCAAGAAGCTCGTGCACGAGGCGATCGATCAGGTCAGCTCGGAGCGCACCTGCACCCACTGCCTTCCGCACGAAGGCGTCACCCTGCCGATCGAACTGCCGTGAGGGTGCTGCTGACCGGCGCCGCCGGCTTCATCGGCACCCGGGTGGCCACCACGCTGCGCGACGCCGGCCACGACGTGATCGCCGTCGACGTCATGCTGCCGGCCGCCCACGGCCCCGGTGCCCGGGCGCCGGGCGACTGCCAGGTGCTCGACATCCGCGACTCCGCCGCGCTGGCCCCGCTGCTGCGCGGGGTGGACGTGGTGTGTCATCAGGCCGCCGTGGTCGGCGCCGGGGTGAATGCCGCGGACGCACCCTCCTACGGCAGCCACAACGATTACGGCACGACTGTGCTGCTGGCCGAGATGTTCGCCGCGGACTGCCGGCGGCTGGTGCTGGCGTCGTCGATGGTGGTCTACGGGCAGGGCAGCTTCGACTGTCCGGAGCACGGCCCGGTCGACCCGGTGCCGCGCAGCCGCACCGACCTCGACGCCGGGGTGTTCGAGCACCGCTGCCCGGTGGGCGGCGAGGAGTTGCAGTGGCGCCTGGTCGGCGAGGACGCGCCGCTGCGGCCGCGCAGCCTCTACGCCGCCAGCAAGACCGCGCAGGAGCACTACGCGCTGGCGTGGGCGGAATCGACCGGCGGCGCGGTGGTTGCGCTGCGCTACCACAACGTCTACGGCCCGCACATGCCGCGCGACACACCGTATTCGGGGGTGGCGGCGATCTTCCGCTCCGGACTCGAATCGGGCGACGTGCCACGCGTTTTCGAGGACGGCGGTCAGATGCGTGACTTCATCCACGTCGACGACATCGCTGCCGCCAACCTCGCCGCCGTCGAGGGCGCAGATCCGGGTTTCGCGGCGTTCAACGTCTGCTCGGGCAGGCCGATCTCCATCCGCGAGGTGGCCGCGGAACTGTGCGAGGCCCGGGGCTCGCCGCCGCCGGTGGTCACGGGACAGTACCGCAGCGGCGACGTCCGCCACATCGTCGCCGATCCGGCCAGGGCCGCCGAGGTGCTGGGCTTCCGGGCCGCGGTCGACCCGCGCGACGGGTTGCGTGAGTTCGCGTTCGCCCCGCTGCGGGACTGAGATGCGCTGGGTGCTGGTCGTCACCCTGGTGGTGTCGGGACTCTCGGCGCTCGCCTGGTCGCAGCAGCGCCGGCTGATCTACTTCCCGGCGCCGGGTCCGGTGCCGTCTGCCGCGCTGGTGATGCCCGACGGTCACGATGTCGAGTTGGCCACGGCCGACGGAAAGACATTGGGCGCCTGGTATTTTCCCGGCCGCGTCGCCGGGCCCGTGGTGCTGGTGTGCAACGGCAACGGCGGTGACCGGTCCGGCCGCGCCGCCCTCGCGCTCGCGCTGCACCGGATGGGTGTCGCGGTGCTGCTGTTCGACTACCGCGGCTACGGCGGCAACCCGGGACGGCCGACGGAGGACGGCCTTGCCGCCGACGCCCGGGCCGCGCTCGACTGGCTGGCGGCCCGGCCGGAGGTCGACTCTTCACGCATCGCCTACTACGGCGAATCCCTGGGTGCCGCAGTCGCTCTCGGTCTCGCCGTCGACGTTCCGCCGGCGGCGCTGATCCTGCGGTCGCCGTTCACATCGCTGGCCGACGCCGGCGCGGTGCACTATCCGTGGCTCCCGGTGCGGCGGTTGCTGATCGACTCCTACCCGTCGATCGACCGGATCGGCTCGCTGCGGGCGCCGCTGCTGGTGCTCGCCGGTGACCGCGACGACGTCGTGCCCGAGACGATGAGCCGACGGCTGTTCGACGCCGCGCCGGAGCCCAAACGCTACGTCACCGTGCCCGGTGCGGGACACAACGACCCGCCGCTGGTCGACGGCGCGGTGATGACGGTCGCGATCGAGCAGTTCCTGGCCTCGACGCCGGTGCTCGAGCGCTAAGCGGGTTCGGCGTCGTCGTCGCGTTCGGTGAGATAGCGCTGCGGATGGTGGTAGTTGTTGATGCGGGTTTGTCCGGTGTCGAGTGCTGCGGGTGGGATCCATTCGGTACGGCCGTCCCTGCGGCGGGTGGTCCATTGGGTCTGTTCGATGAGGTTGTTGTCGGGTGGGCAGGCCAGCGTCATGTCGGTGGTGTTCGTCAGTCCGCCGCGTTTCCAGTCCTGTTCGGCGTGGTGGACCTGGCAGTCGAAGGCGTTGCGGGTGCATCCGGGGCGGGTGCAGCCCTTGTCGCGGGCGAACAGCGCCAGCCGTTGCGCGGTGGTGGCGCAGCGTCTGGCGCGACCAAGGTGCAGCACCTCGCCGGTGTGGTCGTCGAACACCGCCAGGTAGTGCCGTGATCGGCCGGCCAGCCGAATCAGGTCTCGGATCGGCAGTCTGGTGGCGCCGGCGGTGTCTGCGTATCCGGCCCCGGATTCGAGGTCTTTGACGGTGGTGGTGGCCACGATGGTGGCCGGTAACCCGTTGACCTGACCCCCGGCTGCCGAGGCGTGCCGCATCGCGGATTTGAGCGCATCGTGGTGGCGTTGTTCCCGCGTGCGGGGATCAGGGCGGCCGGTGATGTCGCGTTCGATGACCTCGGCCGCACCCGGGTCCTCGGGCAGGTTCTGCCCCGGGGCGCCGTCTCTGGCCAGCACGACGTCGAGCAGGGCGGCGGTTTCGGGATCGAGTTCGCCGCGGACCGGGGTCATCCCGTCGCTGCGTTGCTTGCCCATCCTGAAGCTGCGTTTGGCCTGTTGCTCGTCGTGGTCGGGTTCGGCGCCGTCGGGATCGATGACCTCGACCAGGTGATCGGCGAGCTTCTCGAGGTCCTCCGGGCACATGCTCTTGGCCCACTTCGCGAGGTCGCGGTCGGCGTCGGCGCGGGCCGCCTGATCGACCCATGGCGCAAGCTTGGTGAAGAACTTGCGAATCACCTCGACGTGCGCAGGATCGATCGCCCCGGCGGCCAACGCCGCAGCGGTGTGCACCCACAGAGGGGCCTTCGGTTCGCCGGTGAACGACCACCGCGGGCCGAGCACCTCGGCGGCGTCGAGGCGTCTCTTCGCGTCGGCCGTGTCGAGGTGCAAGCGTTGGGCCAGAACGTCTTTCAGGCTGGTGTTGCCATACGCGTCGGGCTCGAAGCGTTCCCGCAGATGAGCCAGGACCGTGTGATCGAAGGCCGCGTCGTGTCGATGGGCGTACTGCCGACGCTCGTACACCGCCAGCAACTCCGTGGCGCTCAAGGCGTTGAGAGGCAGGGCGGCCAGGTTGGCACGCGCGGCATCCCACGCCTGCAACGCCGCCGACACCTGCTCCCTGTCCACGCTTCGAACACTAGTGCGAGGGTCTGACACATTTGGCCGTGGTGTGACGTCAGAAACGAAAGTGGCACAAGTGATTCGGGGCTCATGCCGGCGACCGTGGAAATCGCCGAACGTGCGCCCACTGCGAGAATGCGGCCCGAAAATCGCAACCACCGCACGTTCGGCGCAACCGGGGGGTCGATACTGGCCGGTGTGAAACTCGCCATCTGTGAACAGTTCGGCATCGACTTCCCGTTGTTCGCGTTCAGCCACTGCCGCGACGTCGTCGCCGCGGTCACCAACGCCGGCGGCTTCGGCGTGCTGGGCGCCACCGCCTACACGCCCGAACAGCTCGACCAGGAACTCAGCTGGATCGACGACCACGTCGGGGGCAGGCCCTACGGCGCCGACATCATCGTGCCCGCGAAGTTCGAGGGCAAGGGGGAGAACCTGTCGACCGGCCAGCTCGCCGACCGGATCCCCGCCGAGACGAAGGACTTCGTCGCGAAGCTGCTCGCCGAGCACGACATCGAACCGGAGGAGCGGCCACGCCTGGGCGGCTCGTCGCTGTCCGGCGACACCGGCCGCGACCTGCTCGACGTCGCGATGAGCCATCCGATCAAGCTCGTCGCCAACGCGCTCGGAGTGCCGCCGGACTACATGATCGAGGCGGCGGGGGAGCGCGGTATCCTGGTCGCGGCGCTGGTCGGCGCCCGTGAGCACGCCGTGAAACAGGTGAATGCCGGCGTCGACCTGATCATCGCGCAGGGCACCGAGGCGGGTGGGCACTGCGGCGAGGTCTCGACGCTCGTCCTGGTGCCCGAGGTGCTCGAAGCCGTCGAGGCGACGGGCAAGCGGGTGCCGGTGCTGGCCGCGGGCGGCATCGTGACGGGCAGGCAGATGGCCGCCGCGGTCGCGATGGGCGCCGACGGCGCGTGGACCGGTTCGGTGTGGCTGACCACCGAGGAGGCCGAGACCGCGCCGCACACGCAGCAGAAGATGCTGGCCGCCTCGTCGCGCGACACCGTCCGGTCGGCGGGCCGTACCGGAAAGCCGTCGCGCCAGCTGGTCTCCGATTGGACCGACGCGTGGCTGCCGCACGACGGCGGTGCCCGGCCGCTGCCGTTGCCGCTGCAGTCGATGCTCGTCGAGCCGGTGCTGCGGCGCATCGACGGCCTTGCCTCACAGGGACATTCGGGCGCACAGGCGTTGTCGACGTACTTCGTGGGGCAGGGCGTCGGCCTGATGAACAAGGTCAAGCCGGCCCGCGAAGTGGTGCGCGAGTTCATCGAGGACTACCTGGCGGCGGCCGAACGGCTCAGCGGCACCCTGCCCGACTGACCTACTCGGCGAGCGGGAGCCGCACCTCGAAGCGCGCCCCGGTGTCGAGGTTGCGCGCCGAGAGCGTGCCGCGGTGCGCCTGCACCAGACCCGCGGCGATGGCGAGGCCGAGGCCGGACCCGCTGGGCAGCGACGAGTCGGCGCGCGGCACCCGGTCGTTGGAGCCGCGGTAGGCGACGTCGAACACCCGCGGCAGGTCCGCCTCGTCGATGCCGACGCCGGTGTCGTCGACGCGGGCCCATGCGCCGTTCTCGTCGGCGCCAAGCGCGAGGTGCACGCGGCCACCCGCCGGGGTGTGCGCGATCGCGTTGGCCACCAGGTTCGACAACACACGGACCAGCGCGCGGTCGCTGCCCAGCACCCGCACCGGCTGTTCAGGCAGCTCGGCCTGCAGCTGGACGCCTGCGCGCTCGGCGGCGATCCGGTGTGCGGCCAGCACGTCGTCGATCACCTCGTCGAGCGCCACCCGGTCGAGAGCGGGCTGCACGGCGCCTGCGTTGATCTTCGACATCTCGAACAGGTCGTCGACCATCTCGGAGAGCCGGATCGACTCCTGTTCGATCACCTTCGCGTGCGCCCGGATCTCGTCCTCGTCGACCAGGCCGTCGGCGATGGCCTCCGCCACCGCGCGGATACCGGCCAGCGGGGTGCGCAGGTCATGGCTGACGAAGGCGACGAGCCGGCGCCGGGAATGCTCGGCGGCCCGCTCGGACTCGCGGATCTCCTGCTCCCATACGGTGCGACGCGCCTGATAGCGGGCCAGCATCACGGCGGCGGGAATGGTCACGATCGACACGATCACCAGCACCACGATCGTGCGCTCGTAGGACGGTGAGTCCATCAGACCGCTGGCGCCCATGACGCCGGTGAACGTCGCGACGGTCGGCAGCAGCACGAGCGCCACCATGCTGGCGGCCAGCGACCACGACCGCGCAAGCCGGATGACCAGGGCGCCGACCAGCACGACGGGCAGGGAACAGGCCAGCGCCCATCCGGCGATCTCCCAGAGGTCAGGCGCCGGCATCGGCGCTCTGTTCGCCGCTGCTCCACAGGTAGCCGCGGCCCCACACGGTCTGCACGCGGTGCTGATCGCCGAGCTTGGAGCGCAGCCGTTTGACGTGGACGGTGACCGTGGACAGATCTCCGAAGTCCCAGTGCCACACCTGCTTCAGCAGTTCCTCGCGGGTGAACACCGTGTCGGTGTGGGTGATGAAGAACAGCAGCAGGTCGAACTCGCGGTTGGTCAGGCTCACCGGGATCCCGCTGACGGTGACCGAGCGGGACGCGGCCGACACGGTGAGGTCGCCCACCGCAAGGTCGACGGGAGCCGCGCCCACCGGCGCAGGGGCGCGCCGCAGCACCGATCGCACGCGCAGCGCGAGTTCCCGTGGGCTGAACGGTTTGGTGAGGTAGTCGTCGGCGCCCGCCTCGAGTCCGGCGATGCGGTCGTCCTCCTCACCGAGGGCGGTCAGCAGGATCACCGGCACCGTGTAGTCGCCGCGCTGACGCAGCGTGCGGCACAACGTGAGACCGTCCGGGCCGGGCATCATCACGTCGAGCACCGCGACGTCGATGCGCTGTGTGCCGAGGAGCCGCAGCGCCTCGTTTCCGTCGTGGGCTATCGAGACGTCGAGGCCGTCCCGCTCCAGGTACCGGCGCACGACGTCGCGCACGACGTTGTCGTCGTCGGCGATCAGTACGCGCGTCATCTCTCCGAGGTTAGCCGCGCATGGCCGCTACCTGCGCTGATGTCAGAGATTCGTCACCGATGAAGCGATTGCCGGTTGCGGGGTCTGGCTACTGTCGATGGCATGCCCGACTGTCCGGTGACCGTGGTGCTGCCGTGCCTGAACGAGGCGGAGTCGCTGCCCGGCGTGCTCGCGGCACTGCCGTCCGGATACCGGGCCCTTGTCGTCGACAACAACTGCACCGACGGGACCGCGGACGTGGCACGCAGTCACGGGGCCGACGTGGTGGCCGAAGCCCGCCCAGGGTACGGCGCTGCCGTGCACGCCGGCGTGGTCGCGGCGGAGACCCCCGTGGTGGCGGTACTGGACGCCGACGGCTCGATGGACCCGCGGGAACTGCCCGCCCTGGTCGCCGCCCTGGACCGCGGGGCCGACATGGTGATCGGC
>NZ_JAUMSQ010000125.1:0-23914 GCF_030519285.1 Mycolicibacterium arseniciresistens | reverse complement strand
CCAGCCCGAGCCGCTGGCGCTGGCCGAGTGACAGGCCGACGCCGTCGCGGCCGACCACGGTCTGCGCCCCCGCGGGCAGGTCGGCGAGCACGGCGTCGAATCCTGTTGCACGGCACACCTCGTCGAGATTCACCAGCGGGCCGAACAGCTCGAGGTTGTCAGCCACCGTGCCGGGTACCACCACCGGGCGGTGGTCCAGCCAGGACACCTGCGCCCACCAGGCGGGTAGGTCGAGGTCGGCGACGTCGATGCCGCCGACGCGGACCCGCCCCGATGCCGGAGCGGCCAGCCCCAGGATGGTGTGCAGGGTGGTGCTCTTCCCGCATCCGTTCGGTCCGGTCAGCACGGTGACCGCACCGGGGGTGATCTCCGCCGCCAGCGCCTCGACGGTGATGGTGGCGCCTGCCGCGTGCACCCGGGCGCTGCCGCTGGGTGGTGCGGGCTGGTCGAGCAGCGCGAAAGCCCGCTCGGCGGCGGCCTTTCCGTCCTGGGCGGCGTGGAACTCCACGCCGACGCGGCGCAGCGGCCAGAACACCTCCGGTGCCAGCAGCAACGCGGTGAGCCCCGCGGACAAAGTCAGCTCGCCGTACACCAGCCGCAGACCGACACCCACCGCCACCAGGGCCACGCCCAGGGTGGCGATCAGTTCCAGCACCAGCGCGGACAGGAACGCGATCCGCAGCGTGGCCATCGCCGAACGGCGGTGCGCGGCCGACAGTTCGGCGATGCGCCCGGCGGCGCCGTCGGCCCGTCCCAGCGCGCGTAGCGTCGGGATGCCTGCGATGAGGTCGAGCAGGCGGGATTGCAGGGTGGTCAACGCGGCCAGCGAGGCGGCCGACCGGTCGCGGGTCAGCAGCCCGATCAGCACCATGAACACCGGGATGAGCGGCAGGGCGATCAGCACGATCAGCGCCGAGCGCCAGTCGTAGACGGCGATGGCCAGCGCCGCGGCCGGGGTGAGGACCGCCGCGAGCAGCACGGCGGGCAGGTAGGCGGTGAAGAACGGTCTCAGCCCGTCGAGTCCGCGGCTGACCACAACCGCCGCGGCATCCCGGTCGGCGGCGAGCCTGCGGGGCGGTGCCGTCGTCACCGCGCGCAGCACCCGGCCGGACAGGTCCGCGATCAGCGCGGTCGCTCCGCGCTGCGACAACCGGCCCTGCGCCCACTGGGCGGCGACGCGCACGGCGTAGAGCAGGGCCAGCACGAGGAGCGCGGGAGTCCACCGCGCCAGGCCGCCCGAGCCGGGGTCGGTGACGATGCCTGCCACCACGTGGGCGAGCAGCACCGCCGACGCGATGGTGGCGGCGGCGATCACCACACCGCACGCCACCGAGGCGAGGACGTGGCGGCGCACCGCGGGCGAGGCGGTGAGGGCCCGGGGGAGGCTCAGCGGCTCCGCCATGACAGTCCTGTCGGCTCGGGGATGCGTTCGGCCGAGATGCGTTGCCGGAACACCCAGTACGTCCAGCCCTGGTAGACCATGACCAGTGGCGCCAGGATCACCGCGGCCCACGTCAGGATCTTCAGCGTGTACGGCGACGACGACGCGTTGTCGACGGTCAGGCTCCAGGCCGGGTCGAGCGTGGACGGGATGAGGTCGGGGTACAGCGAGGCGAACAGCAGCACCACGACCGCCGCGACCGCGGTGGTGGTGTGCACGAACGCCCAGCCGTCACCCGAGCCGCTCCAGATGCGGGTCATCGCGGCCAGCAGCGCGACCGCGGCCGCGGCGAGCACCAGCCAGGTCCAGGTCTTCCCGTACGCCAGCTGGGTCCACAGCCCGAAAGCGGCGACCACCACGGTCACCGGCACCGAGAGCCGCGTCGCCACCCGCAGCGCATCGCTGCGCACTGCGCCCTCGGTCTTCAGTGTGATGAAGACGGCGCCGTGCAGCAGGAACAGGCCACCGGTGGCCAGCCCGCCCAGAAGTGGGTAGCCGAGCAGGTCGCCCACGGTGAGGCCGACCTGTTTGTCCGCGTCGACCGGCAGGCCCCGCACCAGCGCGGCGAACACGACGCCCCACAGCACGGCGGGCACCCAGGAGCCGGCGGCGATGGCGAGGTCGGCGCGCGACCGCCAGCGGGGATCGTCGATCTTGCCCCGCCATTCGATCGCGACGACGCGAAGGATCATCGAGCACAGGATCAGCAGCAGCGGCAGGTAGAGCCCGGAGAACATGGTGGCGTACATGTCGGGGAAGGCGGCGAACATCGCACCGGCGGCGGTGATCAGCCAGACCTCGTTGCCGTCCCACACCGGTCCGATCGTGTTGAGCACCGCACGCCTGCGCTTCTCGACCGCGTCGGCACCCGACTCGGCGCCCATCCGGCCGATCAACCCCATCAGCATGCCGACGCCGAAGTCGAAGCCCTCCAGCACCAGGAAGCCGAGGAACAGCAGGGCCAGCAGCACGAACCAGATGTCAGCCACGGTGCCTCCTCCTCAGTACGCGAACGACAGCGGGGCGACGTCGTCGTCCCCGGGCGGTGTGGGCGGGGCCGGTTCGGCGTCGTGTTCCTTCGGACCCGCTACGACGTAACGGCGCAGCAGCCCGAACCAGATCACCGCGAGCACGCCGTAGAGCAGCGTCAGGGTCACCAGTGAGGTGACCACCATGCCGGTGGCATGACCGGACACCCCGTCGGCCACGGTGAGCCGGATGGCGGGGTCGCCGGTGGGGTTGGGCACCACCACCCACGGCTGCCTGCCCATCTCGGTGAACACCCAGCCCGCACTGTTGGCCAGGAACGGCGTGGGGATGGTCAGCAGCGCGAAGCGGGAGAACCAGGCCCGGTCGGTGGTGCGGCCGCCGCGGGTCAGCCACAGCGCCACGAGGGCGAACAGCGCGGGGACCGCGAGCAGTCCGATCATCGCCCGGAAGGACCAGTAGGTGACGAACAGGTTGGGCCGGTAGTCACCGGGCCCATAGGTGGCCTCGTACCGCTGCTGCAGGTCCTCGACGCCCTCGAGGTGCACGCCGTCGAACCGGCCCTCCGCCAGGAACGGCAGCACGTAGGGCACCTCGATGACGTGCACCACGCTGTCGCAGTTGTTGTGCGTGCCCACGGTGAGGACCGAGAAGTCGGGGTCGGTCTCGCTGTGGCACAACGACTCCGCCGACGCCATCTTCATCGGCTGCTGGTCGAACATCAGCTTGCCCTGGACGTCGCCGGTCCATGCGAGCGCACCCGCCGAGACCAGCGTGACGACGCAGCCGAGCAGCATCGCCGGACGGAACATGCCGGGTGCCGGGGTGTCGGGCTTGTCCGCGCGGTGTGCCCGCACCATCCACCACGCGCAGACGCACGCGACGAAGGCGCCTGCGGTCAGGAAGGACCCGGCGACCGCGTGCGAGAACGCCGCCACCGCGGTGTTGTTGGTGAGCAACCCGACGATGCTGGTGAGCTCGGCGCGTCCGGTGTCGGGGTTGAAGCGTGCGCCGACGGGGTGCTGCATCCAGGAGTTCGCGGCGATGATGAAGAACGCCGACGCGTTGACCGCCAGGGCGACGATCCAGATGCACGCCAGGTGCACCAGGCGGGGTAGCCGGGTCCAGCCGAAGATCCACAGGCCGATGAAGGTCGATTCGAAGAAGAACGCCGCAAGACCCTCCATCGCCAGCGGCGCACCGAACACGTCGCCGACGAAGCGGGAGTACTCGCTCCAGTTCATCCCGAACTGGAACTCCTGGACGATGCCGGTGGCGACGCCGATCGCGAAGTTGATCAGGAACAGCTTGCCGAAGAACCGGGTCAGCCGGTACCAGGCGGGGTTGTCGGTGACCAGCCACAGCGTCTGCATGAGCGCCACCAGCGGGGCCAGGCCGATGGTCAGCGGGACGAAGATGAAGTGGTAGACGGTGGTGATCCCGAACTGCCACCGTGACACATCGAGCGCGTCCATCCGACCCTCTTCCGTGGGCTGTGAGACCAGCCTACGACAGGGCTACGACAAGTTGTAGTAGATCCTCTGTGGGTTAGCTCACCGCGGGGCCGGCGCCCGCCGCCGGGCCGCCCGCAGGGCCGGCGAGCCGGGACTCCTTGCGGATCCGCAGTGCCGTCACGATCTCCACGACACCCAGTACGACGAGGATGATGCCGGTCACCTGGGTCACGGCCACCAGGCCCTCGAGCGGGGCGGCGAACATGATGATGCCCGCCACGATCCCGAGCGCGCCGACGACGATCTCCCAGACCCGGCCCGGCAGGGTGTTGTCCGCAATCGCCGACATCAGCGTGGCCACGCCGCGGAAGATGAAGCCGACGCCGATCCAGATGGCCAGCAGGTCGATCGAGTTCTGCAGGTTGATGAAGCACAGCACGGCAAGCACGAGTGCGGCTGCGCCACTGATGAACAGCAGCGCCCGCCCACCCAGCGACGACCGCACGCTGAAGGCCATAACCAGCTGCGACACACCGGTCACCAGCAAGTAGGCGCCGAAGAAGATCGCGGTCACCAGGATCGCCGCACCCGGCCGCACGAACACCAGGACGCCAAGGATCAGCGCCGCGACGCCGGTGAACAGCGCCGCTTTCCACAGATGCGGCAACATGGTTGGGGCAGTGGTGGTTTCCATGCGCGAAGTGTGGCACAAAGCCGCCTGGCCAGGGCGGATTTGGTAGTACGGCTGTGGCGGAGGTTCGCGGTCGTTAATGTTCCGTTACCGGCGCTGCGCGCCGGGTCCACGGTCGTTATCGTCGTCGGTTCGGGACGACCAGACGACCCGAGCTAGGAGAAAGAGGCAATCGTGTTAGCTGAATGTCGCACCCGGCGAGGCAAGCTGTGGCGCATCGCAACGGTGCTCGCCGCCAGCGGCGCGCTGGCCCTGTCCGGCTGCGTCGACAACTCCGAGTCGTCGGGGTCGGGTTCGGAGACCACCGCCGCCACGGCCACGAAGGTCGACGAGATCGCCAACTCCGTGCCCGAGGCCATCAAGTCGACCGGCAAGCTGGTCGTCGGCACTGATCCGACCTACCCGCCGAACGAGTTCAAGGACGCCAGCGGCCAGGTGATCGGATTCGACGTCGAGCTGATGAACGCGATCGCGGCCACCCTCGGACTCACCGCCGAGTACCGGCAGTCGGCTTTCGACAAGATCATCCCGTCCGTGCAGGGCGGCACGTACAACGTCGGCATGTCGTCGTTCACCGATTCTAAGGAGCGCGAGCAGCAGGTCGACTTCGTCACCTACTTCGAGGCGGGCTCGGCGTGGGCGCAGCGTGCGGGTGCGGGCATCAACCCCGAGGACGCGTGCGGCAAGCGGGTCGCCGTGCAGACGGCCACTGTGCAGGACACCGACGAGATGCCCATGCGCACCCAGAAGTGCATCGCCGAGGGCAAGCCCGCGATCAACGTGGTGAAGTTCGACGACCAGACGGCGGCCACCACCGCGGTCCGGCTGGGGCAGGCCGACGCGATGTCGGCCGACTCGCCGGTCACGGCGTACGCCATCAAGCAGAGCGAGGGCAAGCTCGAGGCCGCCGGTGAGGTGTTCGACTCCGCGCCCTACGGATGGGCGGTCCAGAAGGGCTCACCGCTCGCCGAGCCGCTGAAGAAGGCGCTGGAGCACCTCATCGAGTCGGGCACCTACGAGCAGGTCGCCAAGAACTGGGGCGCCGAACAGGGGATGATCGACAAGCCGGTCATCAACGGCGCGATCAGCTGAGTCGCCGATGACCGACGCATCGCCGCCGCCCGCCATCAACGCTGTCCCACTGAGACATCCGTGGCGGTGGGTGGCGGCGGTCGTCATCCTCGCGCTGTTGGGGTTGTTCATCTACGGCGCCGCCACCAACGAGGCGTACGGCTGGGACACGTACGTCAAATATCTTTTCGATCAACGCATCTCGGAAGCGGCCTTCAACACGCTTCAGCTGACCATCCTGGCGATGGTGCTGGCGCTCACCCTCGGTGTGCTGCTGGCAGTGATGCGCCTGTCACCCAACCCGGTGCTCAAAGCGGTGTCCTGGGGCTACCTGTGGATCTTCCGCGGCACACCGGTGTACGTCCAGCTGGTGCTCTGGGGTCTGGTGCCGACGATCTACGCCAACATCCAGTTCGGCGTCCCGTTCGGTCCGTCGCTGTTCCACCTGAACCTGCAGGCGCTGTCGGTCGGCTTCATGCTGGCCGTCATCGGCCTGGGGCTCAACGAGGCCGCGTACATGGCCGAGATCATCCGGGCCGGCATCAGTTCGGTCCCCGAGGGGCAGTCGGAAGCCTCGATAGCGCTCGGCATGTCGTGGGGGATGACTGTCCGGCGCACCGTGCTCCCGCAGGCGATGCGGGTGATCATCCCGCCGACCGGCAACGAGTTCATCAGCATGCTCAAGACGGCGTCGCTGGTCACTGCTGTGCCGTACAGCTTCGAGCTGTACGGCCGGGCCAGGGACATCGGGGTGGAGTTGTTCCAGCCCATCCCGCTGCTGCTGGTCGCCTCGACGTGGTACCTGGCGGTCACCAGTGTGCTGATGCTCGGCCAGTACTATCTCGAGCGGTACTTCGCCCGCGGCGCGTCGAGGAAGCTGACCACCAAGCAGCTCGATGTGCTGGCGAAAGCGCAGACGGGAGAAGCGCACCTATGACACCGATGGTCAAGGCCGAGAACGTCTGCAAGAGCTTCGGCGCCCTGCACGTGCTCAAGGGCGTCACACTCGACGTCGGCAAGGGCGAGGTGCTGTGCATCGTCGGACCGTCTGGGTCGGGTAAGTCGACCTTCCTGAGGTGCGTCAATCACCTCGAGGTGGTCAACGCCGGCCGCCTCTACGTCGACGGGGAACTGGTGGGCTACCGCGAGCGCGGCGGCAAGCTCTACGAGCTGCCGGCCCGGGAGGCCGCCCGGCAGCGGCGCGACGTCGGGATGGTGTTTCAGCACTTCAACCTGTTCCCGCACCGCACGGCACTCGGAAACGTCGTCGAGGCGCCGATCCGGGTCAAGGGGGTGAAGAAGGAGGAAGCGGTAGCCCGCGGGCGGGACCTTCTCGAGCAGGTCGGGCTGGCGGACAAGGCGACCGCGTACCCCGCACAGTTGTCCGGCGGGCAGCAGCAGCGCGTCGCGATCGCCCGTGCGCTGGCGATGAATCCGAAACTGATGCTGTTCGACGAGCCGACGTCGGCGCTCGACCCCGAACTCGTCGGCGAGGTGCTCGCGGTGATGAAGAAGCTGGCCGGTGAGGGGATGACCATGCTGGTCGTCACCCACGAGATGGGCTTCGCCCGGGAGGTCGCCGACAAGCTCGTGTTCATGGACGGCGGGGTGATCGTCGAGAGCGGTGATCCCCGCGAGATGATGAGCAACCCGCAACACGACCGCACGAAGGCGTTCCTGTCCAAGGTGATGTAGGTGGCTGCGGCCCTCACGGCAGATCCGCGACAGGACCCCACCACCCCGCTGTGGCGGGCGGCGCAGGTGTTCCGCCTGCTGAGTTGCCTGTACGCGTTGGGCTTTCACATCGCGATCACCGACGACCTGCAGCGGCCGGTCACCGGCTGGGTGCTGTTCGGCGTCCTCATCGCGTGGAGCGCGGCGTGCGCGGTGGCCTACCTGGCGGGTTTCGGGCGCCGGGCGGCATGGGTGGTGGCCGAGGTGGTGATCGCCGTCGCGCTGATGCTGTCGACGGAGTTCGTCGCCTCCGATCAATGGGTGCAGGACAACCAGTCCTGGCCCACCACACTGTGGGTCACCAACGCGGTGATCTCGGCGGCGATCCTGCGCGGCCCGCTCACCGGGATGGCGACGGGGCTGCTGGTGATGGCCGCGTACGCCGGGCTGAAGGGTTACGTCAGCATCAATCTCGGCCGCAATGCGACGGTGGTCATCGAGTTGGCGGTCGGGCTGGCGGTCGGGATGGCGGCGCAGACGGCCCGGCGCGCGCATGCCGAACTGCAGCGGGCGACCCGGCTGGCCGCCGCGCTCGAGGAGCGTGAACGGCTGTCGCGGCAGGTGCACGACGGCGCGATCCAGGTCCTCGCGCTGGTGTCCCGGCGCGGACGCGAGATCGGCGGAGCAACAGCGGAACTCGCCGAACTGGCCGGAGAGCAGGAGCGCGCGCTGCGGCGGCTGATGAGTGCAGGCCCTGCGGCGCCGGAGGTCGGTGCGGTGACCGATGTCGGCGCGGAACTGCGCCGCAGGGCGTCCGACCGGGTGTCGGTGAGCCTGCCCGCCGATCCCGTGCTGCTCGACGCCGCCGTCGCCGCCGAACTGTCGGCGGCGGTGGCCAATGCGCTCGACAACGTCGCCGCCCATGCCGGCCCCGACGCCCACGCCTACGTCCTCGTCGAGGACCTGGGCGACACCGTGACGGTGAGTGTGCGCGACGACGGACCCGGGATCGCGACCGGGCGGCTGGCGGAGGCCAGGGCCGAGGGTCGGCTCGGGGTCGCCACCTCGATCGTCGGGCGGATGGAATGGCTCGGAGGCAGCGCGGTGCTGCACACCGAACCCGGCGGCGGAACGGAATGGGAATTGACTGTGCCGCGCCGGGAAGGGGCTACGGGAGGGCACGATGGCTGAGCAGGATCCGCCGACGACCGTGATGGTGGTCGACGATCACCCGATCTGGCGCGACGCGGTGGCCCGCGATCTGGCCGAGGACGGCTTCGACGTGGTCGCCACAGCCGACGGCGTGGCGTCGGCCAAGCGGCGGGCCGCCGTCGTGCAACCGCGGGTGGTGCTGATGGACATGCGACTCGGCGACGGCGACGGCGCCCAGGCCACCGCCGAGGTGCTCACCGTGTCGCCCGACTCCCGGATCCTGGTGTTGTCGGCCTCCGACGAGCGCGACGACGTGCTGGAGGCGGTCAAGGCCGGCGCCACCGGATATCTGGTCAAGAGCGCGTCGAAGACCGAGCTCGGTGCGGCCGTGCGGGCCACCGCCGAAGGCCGGGCGGTGTTCACGCCGGGCCTGGCCGGACTGGTGCTGGGGGAGTACCGCAAGATCGCCCAGCGGCCCGCGGACGGCCCGGCGACGCCGAGCCTGACCGAACGGGAGACCGAGGTGCTTCGCTACGTCGCGAAAGGGTTGTCCGCCAAGCAGATCGCGAGCCGGCTGTCCCTGAGTCACCGCACGGTGGAGAACCACGTGCAGGCGACGTTCCGCAAACTCCAGGTGGCCAACCGGGTCGAACTGGCGCGTTACGCGATCGAACACGGCCTCGACGAGTAGCCGGATCGGGTAGTCCTACTCATCCGCGGGCGGTGGTCGCGTTGCGACGATGGCGCCATGACCGAACCGCATCGCGCCGTGATCGCCCGGCTGTCGGCGGAGTTCGCCGCGTTGTCCCAGCAGCTGGTGCGGGTGTCGGGCGAACTGGGTGAGCTGGACCGGCTGCTGGCCGCCGGGAATCCCGCTCTGCAGCAGGCGCCC
This sequence comes from Mycolicibacterium arseniciresistens, assembly GCF_030519285.1. Classification (NCBI taxonomy): domain Bacteria; kingdom Bacillati; phylum Actinomycetota; class Actinomycetes; order Mycobacteriales; family Mycobacteriaceae; genus Mycobacterium; species Mycolicibacterium arseniciresistens. Next base: position 14,552 of record NZ_JAUMSQ010000125.1, on the reverse strand, counting down.
GCGCCGTCGCCGACGCCGTACTACGCGCCGTTCTACGCCCCGCAATACGGGCCGCCGACCGCGTCACCCCCGCCTCCACCGCTGCCGCCGCCACCGCCACCGCCACCGCCGCCGCCGGTACGGATGCCGGCGCCCAAGGCGCCGCGGACCTCCCCGTCGGAAGGCTGGATCGGCAAGGTGCTCGCGGTCGCCGGTGTCGCGGTGACGTTGATCGGTGTGGTGCTGCTGCTGGTGCTGGCCGCCCAGGCCGGGGTGCTGAGACCCGAGTTCCGGGTGGCCGCGGGCGCGGTGCTGGCGGGCGTGCTGGTCGCGGTGTCGACGCGGCTGATGTCGCGGCCCGGCGGGCGCGTCGGAGCGATCGCACTGGCCGCCACCGGGGTGGCCGCCGCGTACATCGATCTGATCGCCGTCACCACCGTCTACGGCTGGGTGCCCGCACCCGCCGGCCTCCTGCTCGGCGCCGCCGTCGGCGCCGCGGGCCTGACCCTGGCCCGGCGGTGGGATTCCGAGCACCTCGCGGTGCTGGTGCTGATACCGCTGATCGGGTTGGCGCCGGTGGTCACCGACGGCATCACGCTGCTCCTCGTCGGCTTCATGTTGTCGCTGTCGGCCGCTGCGCTGCTGGTGCAGCTGGGCAGGGACTGGCTCTGGCTGCACGCCGCCCGCACCGCGGCGGTGACGTTGCCACTGCTGATCGCGCTCGTCGCGGCCGGAATCGGCTCCCGCCACGATCTCTGGCTCGCAGGCGCCTGCGGCATCGCCGCACTGCTGGCACTCGCCGGGGCCCTGCTGGTGCTGCCGGGCACCGCCAGCCGGGGGATGCTGGCGCTGCTGGCGAGCGCGGGCGTGTTGCCCGTGCTCTGCGTGCCATTGGCGGTGGACCGGACGCTCGCCGCGCTGATGATCGGTGCGCTGGCCGCGGCCCTGCTGGCCATCGTCGCGATCGGCGACCGGCTGCCCGGCGTGCCCGGTGTGGTGCGGCGGATCTGGTCGGCGCTGTCGGCGGTCAGCACCCTGATCGCCGTCAACGTCGCGTTCGACGGTGAGGTGGCGGCTCCCCTGCTGCTCGCGATGGCACTCGTGGTGGCCGTCCACTCCTGCACCGCATCCCGCGGCGCCGACGGGGCACGCTGGATCGCGATCGCCTTCGCTGTCGTCGGATCCGCGCTCTACCTGAGCTATGCGCCGCCGAGTCTGCTGGTCACCGCGACCGAGTCGAGCACCCCGGACGCGGTGTCCATCCTGGCCGCCAGCGTCCTGCTGATCGGTGCCGCGGCGGCGATCGGGTGGTCGTGGGCCCGCCGCGCCGGGATCGACGCGGACGTGCTGCGGCTGCTCTGCCTGTCGGCGGCGGCGGTGTCCGGGTATGCCGTCACGACGTTCGCGGTCACCGCAGGCGTGCTGGTCGGAGGCACCGGGGGCGGCTTCTTCGCCGGACACATGGCCGCGACGATCCTCTGGATCGTCGTCGCGGCCGTGTTGCTCCGCTTCGCGGCACGCAGGCCCAAGGCGCAGCGATCACTGCCGATCGGCGGGGGACTGGCACTGGTGGTGGCCGCCATGGCGAAACTGTTCCTGTTCGACCTCGGCACGCTGGACGGCATCTTCCGCGTCGCGGTCTTCATCGTCACCGGCCTCGTGCTGCTCGGCATGGGCGCGGGATATGCGCGGCTGCTCGCACAGCAGGATCAGCAGGGTGTGATGTGACTCACCACCTTAACTGGATTCATTCCAGAAAAGGCAACGTTGTATCGATCATGACGACAACGACAGTGAAGACGGCGGCACGCCGCACCGAAGCAGAAATCCAGGGCTTTGTGGCCTCCACCGAACTGAGCGCCAACCTGCAGCGGGTCCTCGTCGACCTCGTCGAACTCCATCTGCAGGGCAAGCAGGCGCACTGGAACGTCGTGGGCACCAACTTCCGCGACCTGCACCTGCAGCTCGACGAACTGGTCGACTTCGTGCGCGAGGGCAGCGACACCATCGCCGAGCGGATGCGCGCACTCGACGCGGTGCCGGACGGCCGGTCGGACACCGTGGCGGCGACCACCACGCTGCCGGAGTTCCCGGCCTACGAGCACAGCACCGCCGAGGTGGTGGACTTCATCACCGCCAGGATCTACGCCACGGTCGGCACCCTGCGCACCGTCCACGACGCGGTCGACGCCGAGGATCCCAGCACCGCCGACATCCTGCACGGCCTGATCGACGGACTCGAGAAGCTGGCCTGGCTGATCAAGTCGGAGAACCGCAAGGTCTAGCCGACACCACAGGCGGGTACACCTGCGGCGTGACTGTGACAAGAGACATCGCCGCGTCACGCCGACAGGTGTGGGACGTACTGGCCGACGGATGGACCTACTCGCAGTGGGTGGTGGGCAACAGCCGGATGCGGGCGGTCGACCCGAATTGGCCCGGACCCGGCAGCAGGATCCACCACTCCATCGGGGTGTGGCCGGCCGTCCTCGATGACGAGACCGTCGTGGAGAAGGCCGTTCCGACCCAGGAACTCGTTCTGCATGCCAAGGGCAGGCCCTTCGGCGGCGCCCGGGTGATCCTGAAGCTGTCCGACACTCCTGACGGCTGCAGGGTGCAGATGGAGGAGTATCCGATCAGCGGGCTCGGCAAGCTGATGCCCGACAAGCTGTCCGACATGGCGGCCTGGCCGCGCAACCGGGAATCGTTGCGCCGGTTGGCCTTCATTGCCGAGCGCCGGGCGTCAGCCGAGGGGTGACGTCATGGTCGGCGCGGTCACCTCGACCGCGCCGCGGACGGCCTCGTCGTCGCGTCGGCCAGTCAGGTACCAGGTGCGCATCACGCCCTTGCCCTTGACGTCGACGTCGCCGCGCTCCTCGAATTCGAACGCGTGGCGGATGCGTTCGTAGACCTGGTGGGGCACCTGTATCCGGCCCTCGACATCGGTGCTCTCCATCCGTGACGCGATGTTGACGGCGTCGCCCCACACGTCGTAGAAGAATTTCCGCGCGCCCACCACACCGGCCACCACCGGCCCCGCCGCCAGCCCGATCCGCAGTGGCACGGCCCGCCCGCCCGGGTCGGTGAGGTCGGCCACCGCGTCGGCCATGTCGAGCGCCAGGCAGGCCAGTGCCTCGACGTGGTCGGGCCGCTCCCGTGGCACCCCGCTGACCACCATGTACGAGTCGCCGCTGGTCTTGACCTTCTCCAGGCCGTGCCGGTCGACGAGTGCGTCGAGGTCGGTGTAGAGCCGGTCGAGGAATCGCACCAGATCGGTCGGCGAGGTGTCACTGGCCCGCTTGGTGTAGCCGGCGATATCGGCGAACAGGATCGATGCGTCGTCGTACTTGTCGGCGATGATCGTGTGCGTCGGATCCTTGAGCCGCGCCGCGATGCTCGCGGGCAGGATGTTGGCGAGCAGCTTCTCCGACCTCTGGTACTCCGACTCCATGGCGGCCTCGGCCCGGTCGATCTCGCGCAGCGCGAACCACACCGTCGCGAACACCATCACCGTCGAGAAGACGGCGGAGGAGATGAAGCCGACGGTCAAGGTCCACGCGGGTGCGATCCCACGGTCGTCGGGCACGGTCAGCTCGAGCGTGATGGTGCCCGCCACGCCCAACGTGACCAGGATCGCCGACAGCACCAGCCGCTCGGTTCCGAGCACCAGCACCACCAGCGAGGCCGACACCAGGAAGTAGAACTGCAGGCCGGAGTCGGTGCCGATGGAGAAGCAGATGAATCCGATCGACAGGTACGAGAAGACGAAAAACGTCAGCGGTGCGATCAGCGCGCCGAACCGGTACAGCACCGGGATCAGCAGGAAGACCCCCGCGGACGCCAGATTCAGCCAGCCGAGCGCCTCGAACTTGCCCGCGAACGTGAGCTGGAACAGCCCGAACAGGCCCGACACCGCGGCGGCGATGTACGTCGCGATGGTGAGCACCCGCAACCGGCTGAGCACACTCTGCGCGTAGTGCTGGGTGCGGGCGGGCATGCGGTGGTCGCGGGCCACGTCGGGCATGCAGATCGCCCGCCGGAACTCGCTGATCGCCACGGTCGAAGCGTATCGCCGCAGGAGACGCGGGTTGGTGCCCTCGGTGAGATTCGAACTCACACTGGACGGGTTTTGAATCCGTTTCCTCTGCCAGTTGGGATACGAGGGCCTGGCGGCCTACCACGATAGAGGATGGCCCCGAGGTCGCTGATCGCGTGGGTAACCGCCACAATGTGAGCCATGACGGCATCCCACACCGGGCCCCCATCGGGCGCAGCGCCAGCACGCCGGGTTCTCATCGCCGAGGACGAGGCGCTCATCCGAATGGACCTGGCGGAGATGCTGCGCGAGGAGGGCTACGAGATCGTCGGCGAGGCCGGTGACGGGCAGGAAGCCGTCGAGCTTGCCGAGCGCCTCAACCCCGACCTGGTGATCATGGACGTCAAGATGCCGCGCCGGGACGGCATCGACGCGGCGTCGGAGATCGCGGGCAAGCGGATCGCCCCGATCGTCATCCTCACCGCATTCAGCCAGCGCGACCTGGTCGAGCGGGCCCGCGACGCCGGTGCGATGGCCTATCTGGTGAAACCCTTCAACGCCTCCGATCTGATCCCGGCGATCGAGGTGGCGGTCAGCCGGTTCAGTGAGATCAGCGCGCTGGAATCCGAGGTCGCGTCGCTGTCGGAGCGGCTGGAGACCCGGAAGCTCGTCGAGCGGGCGAAGGGCCTGCTGCAGTCCAAGCAGGGGATGACCGAACCCGAGGCGTTCAAGTGGATCCAGCGTGCGGCCATGGACCGCCGGACCACCATGAAACGCGTCGCCGAGGTGGTTCTGGAGACGCTCGACGAGCCCGACGGCGGGCCCGCGGCAGGCCAGCCGCCGCGGCACACGTAAACACTGCGTTTCCGTATCCGTCGTTCGGCGCGGTCACCAGGCGTCGATCGCGGCACGCATTTCCCAACACGACGCACCACGGCCATGTGGCGGCTATGTTCTTTCCCGAAACGACGTACTTTTTCCGATCCGACGTATGCCCGTTCCATGCTCTGCCCCGAATTGCCCTTCTACCGGGAGGTGACACGTGCGCCGTAGCGCGACACGGAGTGCTTTCGCTCTGACCACTGCAGGCCTGCTCGTCCTCGGCATCGCCGGCTGCTCCGAGCAGTCCGCGCCCGAACAGGAGGGCGGCGGCCAATCGAACCTGAAGATCGTCGAACAGGTGCAGATCGACCAGGCCGGCGCCGAGGTGCCTGCGGGCAACACGGGCACGCCGGCCGATCCGGCCGGTGACGGCCAGGCCCGCTGCGAGCCGGTGTCGATCGCCATGGCCGGTGCGCTCACCGGTCCCGACGCGGCGCTCGGCATCAACATCGAGCGCGGAGCGCGGCTGGCCATCGACAAGCACAACGCCGCCAACCCCAACTGCCAGGTGAACCTGCAGACCTTCGACACCCAGGGCAACGAGCAGACCGCCAGCGGCATCGCGCCGCGCATCATCAACGACGCGTCGATCCGGGCTCTCATCGGGCCTGCGTTCTCCGGCGAGACCGAGGCCACCGGCAAGCAGTTCAGCGATGCCGGGCTGGTCGCCACCACGGCCTCGGCGACCCGCGTGTCGCTCTCCGAGAACGGCTGGCGCACCTTCTTCCGCGGCCTCGCCAACGACGGAGTGCAGGGGCCGGCGGTCGCGAACTACCTGAAGAACAACCTGAAGTACTCGAAGGTCTGCGTCATCGACGACAGCACGGCCTACGGCACGGGCCTGGCGGAGACGTTGCGCACCACCCTCGGGCCCGCCGCCGACGCCGGCTGCAGCGGCCAGATCAAGAAGGGCGAGAAAGACTTCTCGGCCACGGTGAACAAGGTCAGCGGCGCCTCGCCCGATGCGATCTTCTTCAGCGGCTACTACTCCGAGGCCGCACCGTTGGTGCAGCAGCTGCGCGACGGCGGCGTGACCGCGACGTTCGTCTCGGCCGACGGCACCAAGGACCAGCAGTTCGTCGACCAGGCGGGCGATTCCTCCAAGGATGCGCTGCTGTCCTGCCCGTGCGGACCCGCCCCGGCTGAGTTCGCCAAGGAGTACACCGAGAAGTTCGACGCCGAGCCAGGCACGTACAGCACCGAGGGCTACGACCTGGCGACGATCCTGCTCAAGGGCATCGACGCAGGCAAGGTCGCCCGCCCGGATCTGCTGGAGCACGTCCGCACGTACAACGCCCCCGGCGTGGCGCGCAACTACCAGTGGACGCCCAACGGTGAGCTCACCACGAACCTGATCTGGATCTACAAGGTCCAGTCGTAGTCGCACGGTGACGACGGGACGCGCCCGGACCGAAAGGCTCGGGCGCGTTCCCGTTTTGCGAACCCGTCGAACAGACCTGAAAAGGAGCTCCCGCGCAGGATGATTCACGACTGCCTGGCCCAGTGCGTGATGACCGCGGCCGACATCAACTTCGATGTCGACGCGCTCCGGAGTGGCTTCCTCGGCCTCACCATCGACGGGTTGTCCTGGGGGGCGATCTACGCGCTCGTCGCGGTGGGCTACACGCTGGTGTTCGGCGTGCTGAGGCTGATCAACTTCGCCCACTCCGAGATCTTCATGCTCGGCATGTTCGGCGCCTACTTCGCACTCGACATGGTCCTCGGCTTCCGCCCGAGCGGCAACGCCTACGCGGTCGGGTTCGTCAGCACCATCTTCTATCTCATCGTCGCCGCGGTGTTCGCGATGCTGGTGTCCGGCGGCGCCGCGGTCGGCCTGGAAGCGGTCGCGTACCGGCCGCTGCGAAAACGCAATGCGCGGCCGTTGACGTTCCTCATCACCGCGATCGGGATGTCGTTCATCCTCCAGCAGTTCGTGCTGTTCATCCTGCCGCGGATCATCCCGGGCTACGGCGGCCCGAACGCACAGCAGCCGATCCGCCTGGTGGAACCCGAGATCCAGTTCAGGATCTTCGGCGCGCCCGTCACCAACATCACGCTCATCATCGTGATCGCCGCCATGGCGTTCGCGCTGCTGGCCGACACCGCCATCAACCGCACCAAGTTCGGCCGCGGGATCCGCGCCGTCGCACAGGATCCCACCACCGCGACGCTGATGGGGGTGTCGCGCGAGCGGGTGATCATGCTGACCTTCCTGATCGGCGGCCTGCTGGCCGGCGTGGCCGCGCTGCTGTACACGCTCAAGGTGCCGCAGGCGATCGTGTTCTACGGGGGATTCGTGCTCGGCATCAAGGCATTCGCGGCGGCGGTGCTCGGCGGGATCGGCAATCTGCGCGGTGCGCTGCTCGGCGGGCTGCTGCTCGGCGTGATCGAGAACTACGGCCAGGCGCTGTTCGGCACGCAGTGGCGCGACGTCATCGCGTTCGGTCTGCTGGTGCTCGTGCTGCTGATCCGGCCGACGGGCATACTCGGTGAGAGCCTGGGGAAGGCACGCGCATGACCGCCCCGACGACCGAGAAGTCGAGCACGTTGCTCGCCCCCGGCGACGCGCTGCGCCGAAGGTGGGACGATCTGCCGCGGCCCGCGAAGTGGGTGGCAGGCGTCTTCCTCTTCGGGTTCCTGGCGCTGCTGCCGCTGTTCCCGCCGCCGTTCCTCGACACGCCCGGCACCAGCCTGGGGGTGACGATGGCGCAGTTCGTGATGATCGCGCTGATCGCCGTCGGCCTCAACGTGGTCGTCGGCCAGGCTGGGTTGCTCGACCTCGGCTACGTCGGCTTCTACGCCGTCGGCGCCTACACCGTCGCCCTGCTGACCAGCCCGTCGAGCCCGTGGAACCTGATGGGCTGGAACGCCTTCTTCAACTCCGACTGGGCGTGGTTGTCGTGCGTGCCGCTGGCGATGGCGTTCACCGCGCTGTCGGGCCTGATCCTGGGCACGCCGACCCTGCGGCTGCGTGGCGACTACCTCGCGATCGTGACACTGGGCTTCGGCGAGATCATCCGCCTGGTCGCCGACAACCTGCAGAGCGTGACCAACGGCCCACGCGGGCTCGGCGGCCTGGCATACCCCCACGTCGGTGAGCACCCCGGGTTCCCCGGGTACTTCTCCAGCGGGAACACCGCCGCCAACACCAACTCCGGCACCTGGTGGTTCTGGCTGGGCCTGATCCTGCTCGCGGCGGTGCTGCTGCTGGTGGGGAACCTGGAACGAAGCCGGGTGGGCCGGGCGTGGGTGGCGATCCGCGAGGACGAGGACGCCGCAGAGGTGATGGGCGTCAACGCCTTCAAGTTCAAACTGTGGGCCTTCGTCATCGGCGCAGGCATCGGCGGCCTGTCCGGGGCGCTCTATGCCGGCCAGGTCCAGTTCGTCTCGCCGATGAGCTTCAACATCATCAACTCGATGCTCTTCCTGTGCGCGGTGGTGCTCGGCGGGTCCGGCAACAAGCTCGGGGTCGTGTTCGGCGCGTTCGTCATCGTGTACCTGCCGAACCGGCTGATGGGCGTGGAGTTCCTGGGCGTCAACATGGACCAGCTGAAGTTCCTGTTCTTCGGACTCGCGCTGGTGGTGCTGATGATCTTCCGCCCCGAGGGGCTGTTCCCGGTGCGCCAGCAGTTGCTGGCCTACAGCAGGGCGGCCAAACGGCTGTTGCGGTCCACCGACAAGACGGAGGCGACGCCGTGACCGAACCCGCCGCCGGCGACGGCACGCTGATCGACGAGGATCTCGCTGCACTGCACCGCGAGATCAGCGTCGACGAGGGCGAGGCGCTGCTGAAGGTGCAGGACCTCACGGTCCGGTTCGGCGGGCTGGTCGCGCTCGACGCGGTGAACTTCGACATCCGGCGCGGCGAGATCCTCGGCCTCATCGGGCCCAACGGCGCGGGTAAGACCACCTGCTTCAACGCCATCACCGGCGTGTACCGCCCCAGTGCGGGAACGGTGACGTTCGACGGCGCACCGCTGGGCCGGATCAAGCGGCACCAGATCACCCGCCGCGGCATCGCCCGCACCTTCCAGAACATCCGGCTCTTCGGTGAGATGACCGCGCTGGAGAACGTCGTCGTCGGCACCGACGCCCGGCACAAGACGTCGGTGCCCGGGGCGTTGATCCGGTCACCGCGGCACCGCAGGGAGGAGCGCGACGCCGTGGAACGCGCGGCCGCACTGCTGCAGTTCGTCGGCATCGCCGCGCGCGGTGAGGAGAAGGCGAAGAACCTGCCCTACGGTGATCAGCGCCGGCTGGAGATCGCCCGCGCACTGGCCACCGAGCCGAAGTTGCTGTGCCTCGACGAACCCGCCGCCGGGTTCAACCCGGGCGAGAAGTCGGCGCTGATCGAGCTGATCCAGAAGATCAGGGACGACGGCTACACCGTGCTGCTGATCGAACACGACATGCGGCTGGTCATGGGTGTCACCGACCGCATCGTGGTGCTCGAGTTCGGCCGCAAGATCGCCGACGGCCTACCGGCCGAGATCCGTGAGAACCCTGCGGTGATCGCCGCCTACCTGGGGGTGCCCGATGACGAGCTCGAATAGCGGCGACCCGATCCTCGAGCTGCGCGACGTCGCCGTCCACTACGGCAGGATCCAGGCGCTGCACGGCATCTCGCTGACCGTGCGGGAGGGTGAACTGGTCACACTGCTCGGCAGCAACGGAGCGGGCAAGACCACCACGATGCGGGCCATCTCGGGCCTGCGCCCGCTCAGCTCCGGCTCGGTGTGGTTCGAGGGCCGCGACATCTCGCGGGTCAAGGCGCACAAGCGGGTCGGCCACGGACTCATCCAGGCGCCGGAGGGCCGCGGCGTGTTCCCCGGAATGACGGTCACCGAGAACCTCGAGATGGGTTGCTACGGACGCAAATTCCCCAACCGGGCGGCCCATCGCGAACGGCTGGACTGGGTGTTCGAAACCTTTCCCCGGCTGGGGGAGCGGCGCGACCAGGTGGGCGGCACGCTCTCCGGAGGTGAGCAGCAGATGCTCGCGATCGGCCGGGCCCTGATGGCGCGACCGCGGGTGCTGCTGCTCGACGAGCCGTCGATGGGTCTGGCGCCGATGGTGATCTCGCAGATCTTCGGCATCATCGCCCAGATCAACTCCGAGGGCACCACCGTGCTGCTCGTCGAGCAGAACGCCCAGCAGGCGCTGAGCCGCTCGAACCGGGCCTACATCCTGGAGACCGGGGAGATCACCCGGGAGGGCAAGGCGCGCGATCTGCTCCACGACGACGCGGTGCGGGCCGCCTACCTCGGCGTCGCCTGAAACCGGCGGAGCCACGCCCGCACACCCTAAGGTGTGGTAAGCGTAGGGGCTCGTCGGTGGTGAGCGGGGGGAAGTGAGTGCGGCGTGACTGAGCCGGGGGTGCGGCGGTCGCGTCGCCGGGTGACCGTGCTGGCCGCGGTCGCCTTGGCGGGGCTGCTGGTCGCAGGCGTGGTGGCTGCGGTGCGGCTGCAACCGACCCGTTTCGCGTTGGTCCCCAGGGCCGAGATCGGCATGGACGGCGCCGTTCTCGAGAGGCCGGATCCGGCGCCGGATGCGGTGGACCCGGCCGGTGACGGCAAGGCCGTGTGCGCGCTGGTGTCCATCGCCGTCGCGGGGCCGCTGACCACCGCTCGCGCGCCGACGGGGACGGGCGTCCGCGACGGGGTGCGGTTGGCCGTCGACGACCACAACGACGCCAACCCCGGCTGCCAGGTGCAGCTCAAGGAACTCGACACCGACGGCGCCGACCCGATGCCGCCGGGCGCGGGGTTGCAGATCGTCGACGACGTCTACACGATCGGGATGATCGGCCCCGCGTCGTCCGAGATCAGCGACGAGTTGCGAGACGCCCTGGCCCGCAGCGGCCTGGTCACCGTCGCCGCGTCGGCAGGCACCCACACCGCCCCGGCGGGTGGCCGCGCCGCCTTCTTCCGGGGGATCGCCGGGCTGACCGCGCAGGGCAGCGCCGTGGCGCGCTACCTGACGGGTCCTGCGAACTACCGCAGGGTCTGCGTCGCGGACGACGGGACGCCGCACGGTTCGGGTCTCGCGCAGGCGGTGACCACCGCGCTGAACCCGTCACTCGTCAGCTGCGACGGACCACAGACGTTGCGAGACAACGACATCGACGCCATCGCCGAATCGATCGGCACGGCCGCGCCGGACGCCGTGTACTTCGGTGGTTCTGCGGCGCAGGCGGGCGAATTGTTGCAACGGCTCCGCGAGCGCGGCGTCGGCGCGGCGCTGCTCTCGGCCGCTGAGGCCGACGGTGAGGCGTTGTTCGGCTATGTCGGCGAAGACCCCGACGGAGTGTCGGTCGCGCTGCCCTACGGCCCCGACCCGGGCTGGTTCTCCGACGACTTCGCGGCCAAGTTCGACAGTGCGCCAGGCGATCTCACCGCCGTCGGATACGACCTGGCGACCATCATGCTGCGCGGCATCGACGCCGGCATGCTGACCCGCCCGCAGATGGCCGAATGGATCCGCGGCTACGACGGCCAGGGCGTGGCGCACCGCTACCGCTGGGCGGCCGACGGCGAACTGACCGAGCCGACGGTCTGGCTCTACGACGTCGAGAAGCGCTGAGCCGCAGGGCCGTCAGCGGGCCACGATCACCGACGAGCCGTGGCCGAACAGACCCTGATTCGCCGTCACGCCGACCGTCGCACCCTCGACCTGCCGTCCGGTGGCCTGGCCCTTGAGCTGCCAGGTGAGTTCGCAGACCTGCGCGATCGCCTGGGCGGGAATGGCTTCGCCGAAGCAGGCCAGTCCGCCCGACGGATTGACCGGGATCCGTCCGCCGATCGCCGTCGCGCCGCTGCGCAACAGCTGCTCGGCCTCACCCTTCGGGCACAGGCCCAGGTGTTCGTACCAGTCCAGTTCCAGTGCGGTGGACAGGTCGTACACCTCGGCGACGCTGAGGTCCTCCGGCCCGATGCCGGCCTCGGCGTAGGCCGCGTCGAGGATCTGGTCCTTGAACACGCGGTCGGGCGCGGGCACCACCGCGGTGGAGTCGGTGGCGATGTCGGGGAGTTCCGGCAGGTGCTGCGGGTAGCGCGGGGTCACCGTGGACACCGCCCGCACCGAGGGCACTCCCTCGGTGGAACCGAGGTGCTTCTCGGTGAACGCCTTGCTCGCCACGATCAGGGCCGCCGCGCCGTCAGAGGTGGCGCAGATGTCGAGCAGCCGCAACGGATCGGAGACCACCGGGCTGGCCAACACGTCTTCGATCGAGTTCTCCTTGCGGAAACGGGCATTCGGGTTCTCCAGCCCGTGCCTGGCGTTCTTCACCTTCACCGACGCGAAATCCTCGAGCGTGGCGCCGTAGAGGTCCATTCGCCGGCGCGCCAGCATCGCGAAGTACACGGGGTTGGTGGCGCCGATCAGGTGGAAGCGCTGCCAGTCGGGGTCGTTGCGGCGTTCGCCGCCCACCGGCGCGAAGAAGCCCTTGGGGGTGGTGTCCGCACCGATCACCAGGGCGACGTCGCAGAACCCCGCCAGGATCTGGGCGCGCGCGCTCTGCAGGGCCTGAGATCCGCTGGCGCAGGCCGCGTAGCTCGACGACACCGGCACGCCGTTCCAGCCGAGCTTCTGGGCGAAGGTCGCACCCGACACGAAGCCGGGATAGCCGTTACGGATCGTGTCGGCGCCGGCGACCAGCTGGATCTGCGTCCAGTCCAGTCCCGACTCGGCGAGCGCGGCACGGGCGGCGACCACGCCGTACTCGGTGAAGTCGCGGCCCCATTTGCCCCAGGGGTGCATGCCGGCGCCGAGGATGTAGAGCGGCTCGGGTGCTGTTGCTGGGCTCATCAGGCGATCCTCCAGGCGTGGACGATGCGTTCGACGCCGTCGTCGTCGGTGTAGAGCGGCATGGTCGTCAGTTCCATCTGCATGCCCACCCGCAGATCGGCGGCGAGCGTGCCGTCGACCACCTTGCCGAGCACGATCAGGCCTTCGTCGGCCAGTTCGACCGCGGCCACGGCGAACGGCTCGAATGGATCCGGCGACGGATACGGCGGCGGTGGGGCGTACCGGTTCTCGGTGTAGCTCCACAGCGTGCCGCGCCGCGACAGCGGCACCTGGGCCAGGTCGTCGCCGTCGCAGCCGGGGTTGGGGCAGTTACCGGAACGGGGCGGGAACACATAGGTGCCGCACTGGTGGCACTTGCCGCCGAGCAGATAGGGAGTTCCGGACCCGTCGGTGGCGAACCAGCCGTCGACGGCCGGTTGCGTTGCTGCTTCTGACACGCGGTCAGCGTACCGACCGACCGGGCAGAACTGAAACGTGTTCCAGTTTGATCATCGCTGCGAAGTCGGGATCGGTAGCGGCGGCTCCGCTGTGGACTCGTACCGCACCGGACATTCGTCTCGGACAGCAGCGTCGGAGACCCGGGAGAGATGCGGAGACATCATGGGACTGTTCACGAAGGCCAAGCAAGCGGCACAGCAGGCGGGCACCGTGTACGTGCGCGGCGCAGGACCGGTCGACCCGGCCCTGTTCGGTGGGCCGTCGACCCGCCCGGTCGCCGTGGACGACGCGATCTGGCAGCCGATCAACGGCTTCTCTCTGCAGGACTATGCGGACCTCGCCCGCCAGGCGCAGGCCCGCGGCGTCACCGACGAGGCCGGCATGATCGCCATCGCCCAGGAGAACGGCTTCGAGCCGGCCGACACGAAGGCGGCACTCGACGGCTGGGTGCGGCGGATGGGCGAGTCGATGGCGGTGGGGCAGCGGTTCCGCACGCTGCTCGGTTACTGACTTCCGGCGTCGAGCAGGATGCGCAGTACGTCGTCCGGCTTGTCCCGCATCAGGTTGTGCTTGCCGTCGAGCTCGTGGACGTTCCAGGAGTCGTCGTCGCGGACCCGTTCGTAGGACGACCGCAGCGGCGAGTCGCCGGGCCAGTCGAGGGCGTAGACGAAGTCGCGACGACGGAACCGGCCGAGGTCGCCGGTGAGCCGGATCCGCTGCAGGAAGGACGCCAGCGGGTGTGCGGTGGCGCGCGGGTCGAAGAACGGCATCGGCGGCACCCCGTAGCCCGTGTCGTCGACGTCGAGGTACCACTCGCGTTCTTCGTCGTTGACCAGGTGCCAACAGGATTCGCCGTCGCGGGGCACCAGCGCGTCGAGGTACACCAGCGCGTCGACCCGGTCCGGGATGCGGTCGGCGACACCGGTGATCACCATGCCGCCGTAGCTGTGGCCGACGAGCACGAGGTCGTCGGCGTCGGTGTCGGCGCCCAGCGCCGTGACGACGTCGGTCACGTGGGTGTCGAGGTTGACTCCGGCGTGAGCCAGGTGGGCGCGTTCGGCGACACCGGTGAGGGTGTAGCCCAGCACCCGGTGGCCGCGTCCGCGCAGGGCATCGGTCAGGTCGTCGAAGCACCAGGCGCCGTGGCAGGCGCCAGGGATCAGCACGTAGGTGGTCATACTTCAACGGTGCGTGAGGAGCTGCTATAAGTCCAATACCAATGTGTGCATCAAACTATAATCAACGCTTATGGAGCTCCGTCAGCTCGAATACTTCGTCGCGGTGGCCGAGGAGGCCAACTTCACCCGGGCGGCCGCACGGGTGCACGTCGCCCAGCCCGCGGTGAGCGCCCAGATCGCCCGCCTCGAGCGCGAACTGGGTCAGCCGCTGTTCGACCGCACCCGCCGGGCGG
>NZ_JAUMSQ010000124.1:0-522 GCF_030519285.1 Mycolicibacterium arseniciresistens | reverse complement strand
CGTCGCGGTGGCCGAGGAGGCCAACTTCACCCGGGCGGCCGCACGGGTGCACGTCGCCCAGCCCGCGGTGAGCGCCCAGATCGCCCGCCTCGAGCGCGAACTGGGTCAGCCGCTGTTCGACCGCACCCGCCGGGCGGTACGGCTCACCGCGGCGGGCGACGCGGTGCTGCCGCACGCACGTGCCGCGCTGGCCGCCGTGGCCGACGCCAGGACCGCGGTGGAGGAACTGGGCGACCTGGTCCGCGGTTCGGTGGCGATCGGCACCGTGACGGCGCACGGCGTCGACATGCCCGCCCTGCTCGCCTCCTTCCATGCGGCGCACCCGGCCGTGGAGATCACGCTCGGCACCGAGGACTCCGACGCGCTGATCGACGGCGTGCAGTCGGGGCGGCTCGACCTCGCGATCGCCTCGGTCGGCCCCGACGAGGTGCCCGCCGGCCTGGCGGTCGAGGTGGCCACGGACGAGGCGATCGAGGCGGTCGTCGGGCGCGGCGACCCGTGGTGGGGCCGCACCCGGGCCTC
>NZ_JAUMSQ010000123.1:0-24280 GCF_030519285.1 Mycolicibacterium arseniciresistens | reverse complement strand
CACGTCGCGGCCGTCGCGGGCGGCCCACGCCGCGGCCGCGGACCCCGCGGGTCCGGCGCCCACCACAACCACGTCTGCCCTGGTTCTCATCGTCCCCAGTATGTTGGAGAGGTGAGGACACCGGCGACCGTGGTGGCAGGCGTGGATTTCGGCGATGCGACGTTCGCGTCCGACGTCCGCGACGGCGTGGCCCGTATCGAGGAGCTGATGTCCTCTGAGCTGGGCAGAGCCGACGAGTTGATGGCCGAGGCCGTGCAGCATCTCTTCCAGGCCGGTGGCAAGCGGTTCCGCCCGCTGTTCACGGTGCTCTCGGCGCAGCTGGGGCCCGAACCCGACGGCTGGCAGGTCTCGGTGGCCGGCGCCGTCATCGAGCTGGTGCACCTGGCGACGCTGTACCACGACGACGTGATGGACGAGGCGCAGATGCGCCGCGGCGCCCCGTCGGCCAACGCCCGGTGGGGCAACAACATCGCCATCCTGGCGGGCGACTACCTGTTCGCGACCGCGTCACGGCTGGTCTCGCGGCTCGGCCCGGACGCCGTGCGGGTGATCGCGGACACCTTCGCCCAGCTGGTCACCGGCCAGATGCGGGAGACGCGCGGCGCCGCCGAGGGCGTCGACGAGATCGATCACTACCTCAAGGTCGTGTACGAGAAGACGGCCTGCCTGATCGCCGCCTCCGGCCGCTTCGGTGCGACGTTCTCCGGCGCCGACGAGGAGCAGATCGAGCGGCTCAGCCGGCTGGGCGGGATCGTGGGCACGGCGTTCCAGATCTCCGACGACATCATCGACATCGACAGCGACCCCGACGAGTCGGGCAAGGTGCCGGGCACCGACCTGCGCGAAGGCGTGCACACACTGCCGGTGCTCTACGCCCTGAGGGAAACCGGCGCCGACGCCGACCGGCTGCGGGAACTGCTCGCCGCCCCGATCGACAACGACGACGACCTGGCCGAGGCGCTGCGGCTGCTGCGTCGCTCACCAGGGATGACGGCGGCCAAGGAGACGGTGGCGCGCTACGCCGCGCAGGCCCGCGACGAGCTCGATCAGCTGCCCGACGGGCCCGGCCGGTATGCGATGGCGTCGCTGGTCGACTACACCGTGAATCGGCACGGCTGAGATCACGGAACCCGGGCGGCGGTCCGGAGCGTTCAACCGGCGAAGACCTCTCAGATCTGCGACAGGAGGAAGTCCGCGATGAGCTGGAACCCACACGCCAACAGGTTCAAGACGTTCCTGTTGCTGGTGTGCATGTCCGCGCTGATCGTGTTCGTCGGCGCGCTGTTCGGCCGGTCGATCATGTTCCTGGCGGTGCTGTTCGCCGTCGGCATGAACGTCTACGTCTACTTCAACAGCGACAAGCTGGCACTGAAGGCCATGCACGCCCAGCCGGTCAACGAGATGCAGGCGCCGGCGATGTACCGCATCGTGCGCGAACTCGCGACCGCGGCCCGTCAGCCGATGCCGCGGCTCTACATCTCCGACACAGCCAACCCGAACGCGTTCGCGACCGGGCGCAACCCGCGCAACGCCGCGGTCTGCTGCACCACCGGGATCCTGCACATCCTCAGCGAGCGGGAGCTGCGCGCGGTCCTCGGCCACGAGCTGTCGCACGTCTACAACCGCGACATCCTGATCTCGTGTGTGGCCGGTGCGATGGCGTCGGTGATCACCGCGCTGGCCAACATCGCGATGTTCGCGTCGATGTTCGGCGGCAACCGCGACGGCGCCAATCCCTTTGCGCTGCTCTTGGTCTCGTTACTGGGGCCGATCGCCGCGACGGTCGTGCGCCTCGCGGTGTCCCGGTCGCGGGAGTACCAGGCCGACCAGTCCGGCGCCGAGCTGACCGGTGATCCGCTCGCGCTGGCGTCGGCGCTGCGCAAGATCGCCGGCGGGGTCGAGGCGGCCCCGCTGCCGCCCCAGCCGCAACTGGCCGACCAGGCGCACCTGATGATCGCCAGCCCGTTCCGGGCAGGGGAGAAGATGGGCAAGCTGTTCTCGACGCACCCGCCGATCGAGGAGCGGATCCGCCGGCTCGAGGACATGGCAGGTCGCGGCCCCGGCCGGTACTGACGGCCATCGGTGCCCGCCGGATGCGCAACCACGTTAGGGTGATCGCGTGCTGAGCAGAATGCTGATCGGCGCGGCCAGTGCCGTGGGGGCGGTCTTCGTCGGAATGCCGGGGACCGCGGCAGCCCAACCACCTGCGCCGCCGCCGCCACCGCCGTTGCCCAACGTCAACGCCTGGGCCCCGGCCAAGCTGCCGGACTACGCCGTGACTGACGGCAGGTGGTACGCCTTCGCCACGCCTGAGGGCATCACCTGTGTGTTGCAGCGCAACGGCGGCTACGGCTGCAGCGGCGCACTGCCCGGTGCGCCCGGCGGGGCGAACCTGGTGAGCGGCGGCCCCGGGGCGCCGGGGTTCTCGAGCACCTCGGCGCCGCTGTACGCGGGGACGGAAGCACCCAAGCCGCTGCCCCCGAACACCCGGCTCAGCTTCCAGACGGTCAGCTGCGGCACCGACGGCACCATCACGTCGTGCGTCGACACCCGGACTCAGAACGGCTTCGTCATCAGCCCAACGGCCAGTTGGGTCGTCGGCGGCAACCCGCTGGTCGACCGCCCCGAGGGCACCAGCCCGTACTTCAACTGACGTCAGAAGCCCTGGCCGTGCACCTCGTGGCCGGGCTTCTCGGCGGCCAGCCCGCGGTAGGCCTGCTCGACGGACGAGCCGTGGTAGATGACGCCGTCCACCTCGCGGGCGATCGGCATGTTGAGGCCGTACTCGTCGGCGAACTCCATGATCACCTTCGAGGCCTTGACGCCCTCGGCGACCTGGTTCATCGACGCGATGATCTCGTCGATCGACTTGCCTGAGCCGAGCTGTTCGCCGACGTGGCGGTTGCGGCTCCGTTGGCTGGTGCACGTGACGATGAGGTCGCCCATGCCTGCCAGCCCCGCGAAGGTGTCGCGGTGCCCGCCGAGCGCCTCGCCCATCTTCGACATCTCCCGCACCGCGCGGGCGATCACCATCGCGCGGGTGTTCTCGCCGATACCCAGCGAGTAGCCCATGCCCACGGCGATCGCATAGACGTTCTTCAGCGCGCCCGCCATCTCCACGCCGACCACGTCGTCGGTGGTGTACGTGCGGAATCGCTTGGTACGGAACAATTCCGCGAGCCGTGCCGCCAGGTGCTGGTCGGGCATGGCGAGCACCGCGGCTGCGGCGTAGCCGTCGGCGACCTCACGGGCGATGTTCGGCCCGGCCAGGATTCCGGCGGGGTGGCCGGGCAGCACCTCGCCGACGATCTGGCTCATCCGCATGTTGGTGCCCTGCTCGAGGCCCTTGACCAGCGAGACCACCGGGACCCACGGCCGCAGCTCGCCTGCCAGTTCCTCGAGCACGCCGCGGAATCCGTGCGATGGCACGCCCATCACGACGACGTCGGCCTGGTTGGCGGCCTCGGCGAAATCGGTGGTGGCACGCAGCGTCTCCGTCAGGGCGACTTCGTCGCCGAGATATTTGGTGTTGCGGTGATTCTCATTGATGTCCTTGGCCGTCTCCTCCGAGCGCACCCACTGCAGCGTCGGTCCGCGCCTGGCGCAGATGGACGCGACGGTGGTGCCCCAGGAGCCTCCGCCGAGGACGACGACATTGGGTTCGCGCTGAGCCGGTGCCATCCGATCAGGGTAGGGCGGACGTCTCCGATCGGAGGGCGAATTCAGCTGCTCAAAACGCCGCCCGCACCGTAGCGACGGCTTTGGGTGTACGGTCGGATGAGTTGGGCAACCAGCCAGTCCGGGAAGGGTCGGCCGTCTCACCGCCGATCGCCCGAGCAATCGCTCACGCCGGACACACCGGTGGCAACCGCAAAGCCGGGATCACCTTGACCGTTTCGTCCTTTCTCCGACCGTCGTCTTTCGACAGTGCAGCGCAGTCGTTCCCGCGTCCCACCGTCGGAATTCTCAGTACCTATCCACCGACCAGATGTGGCTTGGCCACCTTCAGTGCGGCCCTTGCCGACGGCTTGGCTTCACACGGCTCCGACATCAACGTCGTGCGGGTCGCCGGCGACTCGTCCCCCTCGCACCCGAGAGTCGTCGGCGAAGTCGTCAACGGCTCGGCGTCCTCGGTGCGCGCCGGCGCCAAACTGCTGAACCGAAGTGACGTGGCTGTCATCCAGCACGAGTACGGCCTCTACGGTGGCACCGACGGCGACGAAGTCGTCGACATCGTCGGCGAACTGCAGGTCCCGTCGATCGTGGTGGCCCACACGGTGCTCAAAAGACCCACGCCGCACCAACGTTGGGTCCTGGAACGGCTCGCGGCGCTGGCCGATCGGGTGGTCGTGATGTCTGACGCCGCCAATGTCCGGCTGTGCCAGGGCTTCGATGTGGACAGTCGCAAGGTCACCACGATCCCGCACGGCGCGCGGATCCCAGCGCAGGCGCCGACCAAGCGTTCCGGCAGACCCACCTTGCTGACCTGGGGTCTGATCGGCCCCGGCAAGGGCATCGAGCGGGTGATCGAGGCCATGCGGTCACTGCACGGCCTCACAGGACAACCCCGCTACCTCGTTGCCGGCGGAACCCATCCCAAGGTGCTGGCCAACGACGGCGAGGCCTACCGCGACGCTCGCCGTGAGCAGGCCAGGCGCCACGGTCTGGCGGGTTCGGTGTCGTTCGACGACGACTACAGGAACGCGGCGTCGCTGACCACGCTGGTGCAGTCGGCCGCCGCCGTCGTGCTGCCCTACGACTCCACCGATCAGGTCACCTCCGGCGTCCTGGTCGACGCCATCGCACACGGTCGTCCGGTGGTGGCCACCGCATTCCCGCACGCCGTCGAACTCCTGGGTACCGGGGCGGGCATCATCGTCGATCATGGTGACGCCGACGCGATGACGTCAGCCCTGCGGCGGGTGCTGACCGAACCGAGGCTGGCGGGATCCATGGCCGCCGAGGCGCGCAGGCTGGCGCCGACGATGTCGTGGTCCATCGTCGCGGACGCGTATCTCGGTTTGGCTCAACGGGTTCTCCTCGAGCGGATGGCTGCTGCATGAACACCGAGACACCCGTCCCGCTGTTCGACCATCTGCGGCGGATGACGGACAGTCGCGGCACCTTCGAGCACGCCTGCCTCGACGCTCCGCGGCCCGAACACGGCTACTGCACCGACGACATGGCGCGGGTCATCGTCGTGGTCGTCCGGCAACCCGAGGTGGACCGTACGCTCAACGGTCTGGCCGGGCTCGCGCTGCGCTTCCTCGGCGACGCGCAGACCCTGACCGGTCCCTGCCGAAACCGGATGGACAGCAGTGGTCGCTGGACCGACGAGCCAGGTCTCGACGATCCGTGGGGCCGCTGCGTATGGGCCACGGGAACAGCGGCGGCGCACAGTCCGGTCGCATGGGCGAAGCAGACCGCTCTCATGCAGTTCGAGCGTGCCGTTCAGGCGCGGTCGACATCACCTCGGGCGATGGCTTTCGCGGCGCTGGGTGCGGCCGAACTGCTCGGTGTGCAACCCGATCACGCGGGTGCACGCAGACTGCTCACCGACTACCGCGAATCCCTTCCCGCACCGACCGGTGATCCGGCCTGGCCGTGGCCGGAGGCTCGACTGGCCTACGCCAACGCCGTTCTCGCCGAGGCGATGATCGCGACCGGCGACGAACTCGACGACGCCGAGCTTCGCCGGCGCGGACTCGATCTGCTGGCCTGGCTGGTCGACTACGAAACGGTGGACGGTCACTTCTCACCCACGCCGGTGGGCGGCCGGGACAACAGCGATGCGCGGCCCGGCTTCGACCAGCAGCCCATCGAGGTGGCCGCACTCGCCGACGCCTGCGCGCGCGCCGCTGCCGTCGATCCCGACGAGTCGTGGCCCGACGGCGTGCGCCGGGCGGCGGCCTGGTTCGAAGGCGACAACGACTCGGCGCAGGTGATGTGGGATCCCGCGACCGGTGGCGGTTACGACGGTCTGCACGCCGACGGGGTGAACCTCAACAGAGGCGCCGAGTCGACACTGGCGGTGCTCTCGACGTTCCAACACGCTCGCCGGCTCGCGACCGTGCCCCGATGACCTCGGTGGCGAGTCCGCTCGCCACTCGGAGTCCGGTGCGACTCACACCGGACAGGTCGCGGGTGATCACCCAGTTGTTCGTGCCGGGCCAGGAGGGATTCGAACATCAGGAGTCCCGAGCGGGAGTGGTGCTGCGCCGCATCCTCGCGCTGGACGAGGACGAGGTCCGGTCGACCCTCGACGATGTGCTGACCCGATTCCAGGGACGGCACCGCGACGTGGTCGCGACATTCCGCCGGCACGCCCGGGAACTCGCTGACCGCCTCGATCAGGACGTGGAACTCACCCCGGAGCGGATGCTGCTCGTCGGCGCGGCGTTCACCAATGAATACGCCATCGAAGGGGCGGCGCTGTGCAACCCCAGCATGGTCGCGCACCCCGACCAGACCGATGTGCCCGCGGGCAGCCTGCGATTCGTGATGAGTGTCCGCGGCATCGGTGAGGGGCACCGGTCCTCGATCGGGTTCCGCACCGGGACCATCGACGCCGCAGGCGGGGTTCTGCTCGACGACCCGCCCGCCTTTGCTTCCGTCGGCGTCATCGACGCCTCCCTGCTCGAGGCCGCCGTGTTCCGCAGCGAGCTGAAGCGGCTCGGCGCGGCCGGTGAGGCCGCCGACTACGTCCTCGACGCGCTCGGTGACAGCTTCACCCGTGCCGACCTGAGCGAGCGTCTGGACCGGCTGAACACGCACCGGAGCACCCGCGGGCACGCACACAAGACGATCACGGCCATCCGGGCCGTCGGCGAACGCACGTACGGGATCCGGTTCCCCGACGAGGTGCCTCTCAGCGAGCGGGTGCTCGTCCCGGCGACGGGCGCCGAGGCGGGCGGTATGGAGGACGCGCGATTCCTCCGCTTCGTCGACGACGACGGCTCCGTCACCTATTACGCCTCCTACACGGCCTACAGCGGCACGCTGATCAGCCAACAATTGCTCGCAACAACGGATTTCCGCACCTTCACCTCCACTCCGATGGTCGGTGCCGCCGCCGCCAACAAAGGCCTGGGACTGTTTCCCCGCCGGATCGCGGGCCGCTACGCGGCGATGTCGCGCTCGGACCGGGAGACCAACTCCGTCGGCTTCTCCGACCATCGGTGCGTGTGGAACGATGCGTCGCCGTGCCAGCAACCCGAGCAGCCTTGGGAGGTGCTGCAACTCGGCAATTGCGGCCCGCCGATCGAGACGCCCGACGGGTGGCTGGTGCTCACCCACGGCGTCGGTCCGATGCGCACGTACCGAATCGGGGCGCTGCTGCTCGATCTGGACGATCCGACCCGGATCGTCGGCCGACTCCGCCAACCGTTGCTCAGCCCGGGCGCCGACGAGCAGGACGGCTACGTGCCGAACGTGGTCTACTCCTGCGGCGCGCTCCTGCACGGCGAGACGCTGGTCATCCCGTACGGAATCGGCGATTCGGCCATCGGATTCGCCGCTGCGCCGCTTCCAGCGCTCCTCGACGCCCTGCGAGAGTCGGCGCCGCCGCCCGGATAATCGACGGCGTGATGGTGCGAACTCTGCTCGCAGGTCTGGCGTCGACGGCACTGTTGGTGGCGTGCCAGGCGCCGCAGTCCGAGCCGGAAACCCGTGGGCCGATGCTGGCGTTCCGGGCCGCCAACGAGATCGGGCTGGCGCAGGGTGGCACGGTACTCGCGACCGAGCCCGGCGACTTCGCCGCCACCGGTGAGCCGATCCTCACCGAGGACGGCCGGTTCGTGTTCGCCCGCAACGACGGCCGGCTTGCGGTGCTCGACACCGAGAGCACGTATCCGCGGACCATCGAGGTGCCGGTCGGCCCGTGGGTGGGCACCGGCGGCGGCAGCACCGTCGTGTGGGTCGAGGAGCCGGACAGGCTGATGCAACTCGACCTGGCCGTGGCGGATCCGGCGCCGACACTGCGCCGGACACTCGACCTGCCGGCAACGGTGGCCCCGTCCGGTCCGCCGCTGCTGGTCGCGTCGCGCGGGGACACCGCGGTGGTGGCGCGGGCAGAGTCACAGCCGCCGCCGTCCAACGGGCCGCACATCCTGTACTCGGTCCGCGCCGACGAGCCGCCGAAGCCGCTGGGGGACACGAACGCGAACACGCCGATAGAGCGGGCGGTGATCAGCCCGGACGGCGACAGCCTTGCCTACGCGGTGTTCCGCGAGTCGGGCGGCGGCTGCGGTTCGGCGGCGCTGACCATCGTCTCGCTGAACGATGCGGCGCCGCGCACGATCAATGTGGGCTCGCGCGATCCCATGGTGGGCGACCGAGTGCTGTACCTGTGGTGGACGGGCATCACGCCGGAACTCAGCCACGTCGAGTGGAACTGCGCCGACCCGGAGATCCGAAGAATGCCGACGGTGTCGGAGGTGCGCGGGATGAGCCTGTACCCGGCGTTGCAGGGCGCCGCGCTGCAGATCCTCGACGTAGGGCCGGGCATCACCGCGACGCTGGAGCCGTCGGCGTTGATGGGCGGCGAGCCCGTCGGCCTGCTCATCGTCGACGACAAGGGAGAGAAGACGCCGGTGCACACCGACGTCAGCGCCGTCGCACCGGTCAGCTGAGGAGTTCGACCAGCGTCTGCGCGGCGCGCCGGCACTGCTCGGCGTCCACGTCCAGGTGGGTGACGGCGCGCACGGTCCGCGGACCGAACGCGTTGAGCAGCACGCCGCGGTCACGGGCACGGCTCACCAGTTCGGCCGCGTCGAGCTCCAGCGCGGCGGGCAGATGGAAGACGACGATGTTGGTCTGCACCGTCGCAAGATCGATGGAGATGACGCCGGACAGGGTCTCGGCGAGGGCGCGGGCGTTCGCGTGGTCCTCGGCGAGCCGGTCGACATGGTGGTCGAGGCCGTACAGCGCGGCGGCGGCGAAGATCCCGTTCTGCCGCATCGCCCCGCCCATCCGCCTGCGGTGGCGGTCGGCCTGGGCGATGAGGTCGGCGCTGCCCGCGAGCAGTGACCCGCCGGGCGCGCCGAGGCCCTTGGAGAACGCGACGGACACCAGGTCGAAGGGCGCGGCCAGCTCACCGGGCGTGGCGCCGGTGGCGACGGCGGCGTTCCACAGGCGGGCGCCGTCGAGGAATGTCGCCAGGCCGCGCTCGCCGGCCAGCGTGCACAGCTCGACCACGTCGGCCTGCGGGAACACCACGCCGCCGGCGCGGTTGTGGGTGTTCTCGATCTGCAGCACCGTGGTGACCGGGAACACCGGCAGACCCGAGGGCTTGATCGCGGCCAGCATCTCGTCGGCGGTGAAGGTGCCACGGCTGCCGATCTCGACGATCTGCACGCCCGCGTTGAGCGCGGCGCCACCGGCCTCGTGCCATGCGGCGTGCGACTCGGCGGCGGCGATCACCTCGTCGCCGGGGCGCGTCAGTACCCGCAGCGCCACCTGGTTGGCCATCGTGCCGGACGGCAGCCACAACGCCGCCTCTTTGCCGAGCAGCTCGGCGAGCATGTCCTGCAGCCGGTTGGTGGTCGGGTCCTCGCCGTACTGGTCGTCGCCGACCTCGGCGTCGGCCATCGCGGCACGCATCGCCGCGGTGGGCCGGGTGACGGTGTCGGAGCGCAGGTCGACGGGCACGACGACGACGGTAGTCAACCGCCCGCGATCGGAGGTCAGACGGACAGGTACGCCCGCACCGCGTGTTCGAGCACCCGGATCGCGGTCTGCATGGTGTCGATCGAGATGCTCTCGTCGTAGACGGCCCACCCGTCATCACCGGGGCCGAACGTGACCGCGGGTATCCCGGCGTGCCGGAAACGGATCGTGTCGTTGAACGCCGGCTTGGTGTAGTGCCGCACCGGTTCGCCGGTCACCGACAGGTACGCGCTGTCGATGGCGCCGACGAGCGCGTCGTCGTCCCGCAGCGGAATCGTGCCTGCGACGAACGTCGGCCCGTCGACGAAGCTCACCTCGACGTCGATACCCGCCGGGGCCGACGCGGTGAGCCGCCGCTGGAACGCGGTCAGCAGATCACCGGCCGCGACGCCGGGCCCGATGTTCACCGCGGCGACCCGAGCCGTCGCGGACAGCGGGGTGAACTGCGCCATGCCCGCCTCACCGGCGGTCAGGCCGACCACCGACACCGGCCACTCCTCGACGGGGTGGACGCGCAGATCGGCCAGCGCCTCGGCGAGGAACTGGGCGGGGTTCACTCCGGTGTCGGGGCGCCAGATGTGGCTGGACCGGCCGCGGGCGGCGATGTCGAGAAGTGCGTGACCGGTCTGCGCCGTCGCCAGTGCGATGCCGCCGCGCGCGCCGTCGGTCCACGCGGTGGGCTCGACGGTGATCGAGGCGTCGGGCCGCAGGCCGTAGGTGTCAACCAGATAGCTCGACCCTTCGACGCCGTTGCGTTCCTCGTCGACGGTGAGAGCCACCAGCAAGGTTCCGCCGGAAGGTGGCTCGGCCACCACCCGCCGGGCAGCGGTCAGCAGGGCAGCGAGATTGGCGCGGGTGTCCGAGGTGCCCCGCGCGTAGATGCGGCCGTCGAGTTCGACTGCCTCGTAGGGATTGTCGGAGCAGATCGACCATCGGCTGGGCGGTCCGGACGGATAGGTGTCGAGGTGGTCGTTGAGCATCAGTGTGGGCCCAGGACCGAACACCTTCGTGGCGAGCACATTCTGGCGCGTCGGATGGCGCCCGACCAGCGTGACGTCGAACCCCCATTCGTCGAGCAGCGCGGCGACCGGGTGGGCGATGCGGCTCTCCTCGGGGGGCCTCGCGGGCCCGTCGAGGCTGTTCTCGCACCACGGCTGACCGGCGGCGACGAGGGTGCGTACCAGCGCGACCAGTTCTGCTCGCTCGGTCGGAGCGGCGATGACGGTCACAGCGCCTCGGCTTCGCTGTCGATGAGACCGCGCAGCCCGTCGGCGTCGACGCCTTGGGCGAGGCCGAGTGTGACGAGCAGCCGGGCCCGGTGCGGTGTGAGGCCGGGTGCCAGATAGGCGCCCGCCGCGGCGAGGGTCGCCACGCCGCCCGGATATCCATACCTCGGTGCCACCCGGGCATCGGGCGCACGGGTGGTGATGACGACGACGGTGCCGTCCTCGATGAGCCGTTGCGCCGCTGCGGCCTGCCGTGGCGGTAGGTTGCCTGCGCCGTTGGCCGCCACGACGACGGCGGGGTGCCGCGAACCGGCGAAGGTGAGCAGGGCGCCGTCGTCGTCGAGTCCGGCGACGACGATCGGCACGGGCCGGATCGTGGCGGTCGGTGCGCCGTGCGCCGCGCCCCGGGACAGTTTCCGGAACCAGGCGACCTCGCCGCCACCGACGATTCCGAGCGCTCCGCGGCCGGGTGCGTCGAACGCGTCACGGGCCAGTCCGGACACCTTGAGGACTTCGCGGGCTGCCCAGACGCGGCCGGCGAACACGACCACCGGGTCGATGTCGGCCCCCGAGGACGCGACGGTCAGCGCATCGGTGAGATTGGCCGTCCCGTCGGTGTCGGGCCGGGCGCCGGTGACCATCGAACCGGTCACCACGACGGGCACCGGCCAGCTTCCCCGGTAGGCCAGCCACGCCGAGACCTCCTCGATGGAGTCGGTCCCGGTGGTCACCACGACGCCGCCGACTCCCTGTGCGACGAGCTCGGACAGCCGGGCGACCAGCCGCTCGAGCACCGCGAAGTCGACCTCGGATCCACCGACCAGCGCGATGTCCTCGGCGCCGCCGAATCCGTCGACCCGTTCGGCGAGCGCGGCGGCATCGGCGAACGGTACTGCGCCGCCTGATGTTTCGCGCATCGAGATGGTGCCACCCAGTCCGAGGAGGCGGATGTCGCTCACTTGGTGGATCCGTCGAGCGGGCCGGCGACGACGATCGTCGCGTAGTCGGGCACCTGGGCGTCCTGCGGGATGCGGCCGATGCTCTGGGCCCAGCGCGCGCGGTCGGCGAGATCGGCGGGCAGCTCGGGACCGAGGCGGGTGTCGAACTGGAATTCCTTGGCGACACCGCCGATCAGCTCGTCGTCGAGACCGGTGGCCTTCGCCACCGCTGACAGCGCCTTGGGGTCCCGGTCGGTCAACGGAGCGTCGGCCTGCCGGACGGCGCCGAGGAACGCGCTGAGGTCGTCCTCACGCTGGGCGAGGGTGTCGGCGGTCGTCAGGTAGAGGCTGTGCTGGTTGTACTTCTGGCGCCCCTGGAGTTCTACGCCGTCGTCTCCGAGGGCGGCCACCGCCTTCGCGAGCGGCGGCTGGAACACCGCGACGGCATCGACGTCACGATTGGTGATGGCGGTGACGACCTCCGAAGGCCCGGTCTGGACGAGTTCGGCCTCGACACCTGCCTCGTCGAGGAACTTCGTGGCGAAATAGTGGGCACTGCTGCCGAGCGGGACGGCGATCTGTCGTCCCGACAGGTCGGCGATCGAGTCGATGCCCGCCGATCGGCGTGCGACGAATCGCCCTCCGTCCCAGCGCGCTCCGTCCGCGATCACCCGCACATCCGGGTTCTTGAGCGCGGCCGCCGAGGTGGGCACGTCGCCGCCGGTGGCCACGTCGACAGCACCGCCGGAGAGGGCTTCGAGCGCCGCGGCGCCGGTGGGGAACGGAACCACCTCGACGTCGACCCCGGACTGCTCGAAGTAGCCGGCGTCCTGCGCGACGGGCACCTGCGACCAGCACGGGTCCACCACCCATCCGACGGTCAGGGGTTGCGCGGAATCGCCGCTGTCGCTGCTGCATCCACTGACGGTGGCTGCGCCGATCGCGAGTGCGGCCAGTGCGGCGGTGATCGTTCGATTCATGACGGGTCTCCCGGAGATGCGGACAGAGTGGGGCGGAGCAGGTCGTGCAGGCGACGGCGCAAGGGCGCGTAGTCGGCGAATTCGGCGATGCGGCCGGCGGTCCGCGGCAGGGGGAGCGGATTGTCGAGCCGCTCGGCGATCGACCCGTCGGCGCCCATCACGACGATCGAGGAGGCGATGCGGATCGCTTCGTCGACGTCGTGGGTGATGAAGACGATGGTGGTGCCGGAGCGCTGCCACAGGTCGATGACGAGGTCCTGCATCTGTTCTCTGGTCAGGGCGTCGAGTGCCCCGAACGGTTCGTCCATGAGCAGCACCTGCGGACCGTTGGCGAGTGCGCGGGCGATCCCCACCCGTTGGCGCATGCCGCCGGACAGTTCGTGCGGCGACCTGCCCGCGACGTCGGGAGCGAGACCGACGGCCTCCAGCAATTCGGCGATTCGTGTGCGCCGCTGCGCGCGCGGGACTTTGGCAGCCCTCAAGGCGAACGAGATGTTGCCGCCGACGGAGGCCCACGGGAAGAGCACATCGCGCTGGAAGACCACGCCGCGTTCACGACCCGGCCCGGTCACCAGGGCGCCGTTGAACGACACGTGGCCGTCGGTCGGCGTGACGAAGCCGGCGATGCAGTTGAGAAGAGTGGACTTGCCGCAGCCGGACGGTCCCAGCACCGCGAGAAATGTTCCGGCGTCGATCGTCAGATCCAGATGATCGAGCACGCTCGCCGCGCCCGCATAGCGGACAGTCAGGCCGTCGATGTCGATCCCGGCGGCCGTCATGACTGCTCCGTCGCCCAGCGGACCAGACCTCGGGTGCCGCGGTGGAAGACCTGATCGGCCAGTGCGCCGACGATGCCGAGGGCCAGCAGGCAGGCGAAGAGCCGGTCCGGCTGGCTGAAGAGCCTGGCCTGGTCGAGCCGGAAGCCGAGGCCTTCGGTGACGCCGGCCTGCTCGGAGGCCACGATCAGGATCAGCGACATCGCGATGCCCTGTCGCAGGCCGGTGAGGATGAACGGCAGCGCCGCCGGCAGCACCACCGAGGTGAAGACCTGATGTCGCGGCGCACCGAGGCACGCGGCGACCCGCAGGTAGTCCTGCCGGGTGGACGCGATACCGGCGTGGGTGTTCACCCACACGGGGAAGAAGACGCCGAGGCTGGTGAGGAAGAGCTTGGACTCCTCACCGATACCGAACCAGAGGATGGCCAGCGGCACGAGGGCGATCGCGGGGATGGGTCGCACCACCTGGATGGCCGGCTCCAGCAGGACGCGGGCGACGCGGCTGCGACCGGTGAGCGTGCCGACGACGATCGCCAGGGCCGAGCCGACCAGGAAGCCGCTGAGTGCGCGGCGGAAACTGGCGGCGGCATCTTCGGCGAGGGTGCCCTGCCGGTACATGTCGCCCGCGGCGTCGACGACGTCGGCGGGCGACGGAAGAAGCGAGGGTGAGAACACCTCTAACCGGACCGTCAGCGCCCACAGTGCCACCACGCCGCCCAAGCTCAGCGCTGACAGCAGCAGGTAGCCGTAGCGCCGTGGTGAGGCCGTCGCGCTTAGCCGCGTGGGTGAGGTGTGGTGCCGGGACTTCAGGGTGGTCATGCGGTACCCCGACGCTGGGTCCCGGATGGTCGGAGGGCTGCCGCCATCACGTTCCTTCTATGCCGCTGAGCTGGTCGGACGAACCGTAACGGCGTATTCAGGAGTCGAGACGAGAGCGGTGCGGGGTAGCCGCCCCCGCTGGGGTCAATGCGCCAGCGGGCGATCCCGCTCACCTGCGGCGACGGGTGACGGTCGAGTCATTGCGCCACCCGAACGGGCGGTCGCCGACTTGCGATCAGGCTGATCCGAGTGTCGCCGCGTCAGCGGTAGTTGACGAACTGCAGCGCGACGTCGAGGTCGGCGCCCTTGAGCAGCGCCTGGACGGCCTGGAGGTCGTCGCGCTTCTTCGAGCTCACCCGGATCTCGTCGCCCTGGATCTGGGCCTTGACGCCCTTGGGTCCCTCGTCGCGGATGAGCTTGGTGATCTTCTTGGCCTGCTCGCTGGTGATGCCCTCTTTGATCGACCCGGACACCTTGTACGTCTTACCGCTGGCCTGCGGTTCGCCGGCGTCGAAGGCCTTCATCGAGATGTCGCGGCGGATGAGCTTCTCCTTGAAGACGTCGACGGCGGCCTTCACGCGTTCCTCGGTGGAGCTGACGATCTCGACGGCCTCCTCGCCCTTCCACGCGATGGTGGTGTCGGTGCCGCGGAAGTCGAAGCGGGTGGACAGCTCCTTGGCGGCCTGGTTGAGCGCGTTGTCGGCCTCCTGCCGGTCGACCTTGCTGACGATGTCGAAGCTGGAATCCGCCATGGACTCGCTCCCTCCCTGAAGTGTTCGGCCCGTTTTCGTTCTTGGCCCATCCTCGTTGTACCCTGCTACTCGCACCAAATTCCAGGGTGCGACCATCCCGGCAGGTTGCCCGAGCGGCCAATGGGAGCGGACTGTAAATCCGTCGGCTTACGCCTACGCAGGTTCGAATCCTGCACCTGCCACGCAAATCAGCCCCACTTTCGAGTGGGGCTGTTTGCGTTAGGGCACCGCGATTGTGTTGCGGGTCAGCGCCAGGCGCGATCGAAGGGCATTTTGTCCTGGCTGTCGATCCAGCCGTCCCCGTCGGAGTCTGCCGGGGTGGTCTCGAACATGTCGTTGATGATCGCGTTCCGGCCTTCCCGCGCGATGGGATGAAGTGGTGCGGGCGCCGGCCGCATGGCGGGAGGCATGTCGGTGCAGACGCCGGCCGTGTCGGTGGGGTACCAGCCGGGATCGCACGCCGCGGCAGTCGGGGCGGTGGCGATGATGACGCCGGTTCCGGCAGCGCCGAGGACGAGGGCGAAGAGCGAGGTCGTACGCGAGAACATGGCGTCACTTTCGGTCGTGGTGATCTCGGGCAGGGCTCCGCACGAGATGCGATGGCGACGGGGCCGCCGTCCCTTCTCAGGTTCTTCTCAGTCAGCGGAAGCCTATGGGCAGCCGCGGCGCGCGGCCAGCGAAGCCTGTGGATCCGGGGAGGCCTTCTCAACGGTGCAAGTACTCGATCTTGTTCCAGTGGTCAGCAAACGTCCAATGCTGCAGGTCGCGCATTGCCGCGTGCGCTTTGGCCGCCGAACCCCGGTCGCCAGAAATAATGCGTAACAACTCTGTTACGCTTTTTCCGTGGACGAGATCGCAGGGGCCGTCGCGGACCCCGTGCGCCGCGACATCCTCGAGTCCCTGCGCGACCGGCCGATGCCGGCCGGCGAGATCTGCGAGATGTTTCCGATCAGCCGCCCGGCAGTGAGTCGTCACCTGCGCGTACTGCGGGACAGTGGCCTCGTGACGGCTGAAGTCGTTGGCAGGCAGCGGATCTACACCCTCGACCCTGACGCCGTGACGCCCCTGATGACGTGGCTGGCCGGCCTCGCGACTCCGGTGAGCTGGGAAGGGCACCTCGACGCGCTCGAAACGGAGGTCCACCGCACGCGCCGCGAACGGCGCGGAGATCCGACGACCAAGGAGGCCACCGCATGAAACCGCCATCACCGACGGCCCGGCTGTTCGCGACCCCCGCGGGTTACGACCTCACCTTCACCCGGACGTTTCGCGCATCCGCCGACGACGTGTGGGCGAGCGTGACCGAACCCGACCGCAGCGCCAGATGGTTCGGCACCTGGAAAGGCGACGGCGCACCCGGTTCGACCATCGAAGTCCAATTGGGCTTCGAAGAAGGTGCGCCGTGGTGTGACATGCGGATCGAGGCGTGCGATCCGCCGCGCCATCTCGCCCTCACGATGATCGACGAATCGGGCTCGTGGCACCTCGCGCTGTTCCTCGAAGAGTCAGGTGGAACAACCGAATTGCGATTGATTCAGCGTCTGGAGAACGCTCGCGGGATCGAGGACGTCGGACCCGGCTGGGAGTACTACCTCGACAACCTGGTGGCAGCCAGGGACCAGTCGCCACTGCCGGACTTCGGTGCCTACTACCCGTCGATGAAGCCGTATTTCGAAGCGCTCGAGGCGACACCGGCTCACCACCCGGATGGAGTCGGCTCCAGAGTCGAATGACTTGGCGCTATCCGCGCTTCGTCAGGGTGAACGTCCCGGGCCTGTTGGGTCCCTGCGGCACGCCCTCGCAGTTCACCGGCGCGCTGGTGCTCGTGCCCCCGGCCAGTGTCGCGCCGTCCCAGGTGTAGGTCGTGGTGCCGGGCAGCCGGCGTTCGTCCGGGCAGATGACGGCGTCCGGCCTGTTGATCGTCATCGCCCACTGGTTGCCGGTCAGCCGCGCGTTGCCGCTGTACGGCACGAGTATCTCGACGGCCGCCGTGACATTGGCGCATCCGGGCCCGCACGGAGCGACCGTCCAGGTTCCGGTGAGGACCTGACCGGACGCCCGGGTGTACCGCAGGTCATAGACGCCCTGGAACGCCTCTCCGCCCGCCGCAGTCGGAGCGGGAGGAACCGGGGCAGCCTGTGTGGGCCCGCCCGCCCAGCCGGTGCCCGCCGATCCGACCGCCACGCCGGCGGCGATGATGAGGGCTGCCGGCAGCCCGCGAGTGATGGTCATGACGCTTCTCCCTTGATGTCGGTTCTCACGGCGCGGGTCAGCCCGCGGCCGCATGTCACTTCGTCGGTGCCGCAACGGACGCATACACCTCCTCGTAGCCGGCGACCATGCGCTCGATACCGAAGAATTCCTGGACGTGGGCACGACACGCGTCCGGATCGATGTCGCCGACAGCCTCGAGGGCGGCTGCTAGCTCTGACGGTTCGTTGCAGACGTATCCGGTCTTACCGTCGACCACGACCTCGTCGACCGACCCGGCCCGCAGCGCCACGACGGGTGTGCCGGTCACCATCGCCTCGATCATCACCAGCCCGAAGGGCTCCTCCCAACGGATCGGGAACAACAGGCACCGCGCTGCGGCGAGAAGATCACGCTTCGCCAGGGCGCCGACGGGCCCGATCACTTTGTCGCCGTGCGCCAACCGGGGCATGACCTCCTGCTCGAAATAGCCGCGGTCGCCGGGTTCGACGCACCCTCCGGCGAGGACCAGTGGGATGCCCGCGGAGTGAGCAGCATCCAACGCCAGGTGCGGCCCCTTCTCCGGGCAGAACCGGCCCAGGAACAGCGCGAAGTCGTCCTTGGTCGCGCGGAAGGGCCAATCGGTGACCCGGAGGCCGTGGTGCACGGTCCCGACCCAGTTCAGATCCGGCGATGAGCTTCGTTGACGATGGCTGACGGCCACCAGCCCGAGGTCGCGATCGAGAGCCGAATAGTAGCGACGCATGTCGACGTCGATCGTGGCGTGCACGGTGGACACCGTCTTGACGCCCAGGCTGCCGTAGCTCGACGCGTTGAGGGCGCCGGACATGGTGTGATCGTGAATGATGTCCACGCCTTCCCGGCGCGCCAGCCGCGCGATCTCCCGGCGTACCTCGATGGCGTGCACGATCTCGGGACGAACCTGACCCAGTCGCTCGGGAACGGCCTCAGGTGAGATCGCGATGAAGCGCGCGTCGGTCCTCGAATGCCCCGCGCCCAGGACGAACACCGTGTGCCCGCGCGCGACGAGGCCATCGGCCAGGTCCGCGATGACGGCCTCGGTTCCGCCGTAATCCTTCGGCGGGACCTCGAAGTACGGTGGCGCGACGAGAACCACTCTGAGGTGTCCGGACGTCACATCGTTCGCTCTTTCACGGGAGAATCGGACCTGGCGATGCCGTCGTTCATCGAGTCGAGCAGCGTCCTCCACGGATCGGTCGGGAACAGCGACTCCACGGCCTGGCGATTGCGCTTCAAGCCGGCGATCAGGTCCGCGTCGCGCCGCGCGAATCCCGCCAGCACATCGACGAACTCCGCCGCGGCCTCGGTCATGCCGGTTCCGTCGGTCTCGAACATCGTGCAGCTGATGCCGGCGGCACCGTAGACCTCGTCGAAGGCGTTGTATCGAGTCGACACGGCGGGAACCTCTGCGGCAGCAGCCAAGCCGGCACCCAGGCCGACCGTCTCGAAATCGCTGACACTGGGCGTGAAGACAACCCCGCCGTAGGTCGCACGCGCCAGCCGCAGAAGGTCCACTTCGTCCAACCGCCAGTCCCCGTCGGCTTCTCGCACCGATTCGAGAGGGACGCCGCCGAGGAATCGGACGTACTTCTCCGTCGCGAGTTCGTCGCGCAGTGCGACGAGTTCGTCGCCGTAGTCCGGATCTTCGTCGAGGTCGCCGAAGACGAGCAGGTAGGGCGGCGGAAGTGAACGGCGGAGGCACTCGGCCACGACTTCTGCGTGGAATCGCAGCGATTGATTCACGCCCTTGACCCGGTAGATCCGCACCGGGCTCAGCAGTATCGGTCGTTCCGGGCTCAACTCGAGTTGTCGCGCGAATTCGTGATGGCGGTCGTCGATTCCCGTTCGGATCACCGGAAGCAGGTTGGCGATGACCTTCGGTCGCGACGCGGTGTCATAGCTTTCCGCCTCTCGCGCGAGCCCCTGGGACACCACGATCCAGTTGATGTGTGCGGCCTCGGCCGGCAGCGGCGTCACGTCATTGGGAACGGACGGATAGAACCGTCGATCAATTGCCATGTCCCAGCGCCCATTCGAGCCGCACAGATCGTGATCCCAGATCACCAGTCCGCCCTGGCGCGCGCGGTAATGGCGGTCTGCAGCCATGTAGAGCGCGGACGTCACGCTCACCGCATGCGGGAGGGTGAGATTCACCGCGAAGACCCAGTCCGGGTCGTGGCGATCCAGCCATGTCGTGAAGTGGTCGAAGTACACCTTCCGCAGGGTCTCGATCCGGTCGACCAGCGACTGCCGCGCGGCTTCTTCCAAGCCATCGAAGGCGGTGACGCATCGCCGGATGTCCTCGAGCTCTGCCGACAGCTCGGCTCGGTCCAGCCCCGCGATCGAGTCGTTGACCGTCGGCCTGAGCCACGGCGGATAGGGGTGTGGATCCGGTCCGTTCGGAAAGAATCGCGTCTTGTCCGACCGCCACGAGTAGCCGAGGTCGGCGGCGACCGTGTGGTCGAAGACGCCCATCGACCGTCCGAGGTGGTAGACGCTGCGGAACACTGTCAACAGTCCCGAGACCGGTAGGCCGTCGCCACAGATCAGGCCGATCTTCACGTCACCAGCGGGCGGTAGTCGCCGGCCGAGAAGTACTCCTCACACCCTCCGATGCGGCGCACATCCCAGGTGGCGCAGTGCAGAGATCCGCCGAACTCGAAGACATTCCGGAACGGGATGGTGAACACCTCGAAGCCGAGCCCGGACAGCAGATCCTGAAGCGGACGCTCCTGTTCCTCACAGACGACCTTGGTCGGTGAGATGCTCAGTACGTTCATCGACAGCCACTTCGACGACTGGCAGTAGTCAGGCATCTCGGAGTTGCTCGACATAGGCCGCGGAGCGGAGACGAACTCCCAGTCATCGGTGAGGAAGAGTTTCTCCTCGCCGGCACGCAGCGGTCGGTCGGGGTTGGTGAGTATGAGTCCGGGGCGTAGTGGAACGAACGTGCAATCGATGTGCGACGGAAAGAAGTCGAGGGGGAAGTGCACAGGGTGCACGCGGAAGCCCTTGGGTTCGAGGTGCCTCTTCAGCCAGTTGATGCCCGCCCGGTTCGATGTCATCGACTCCTGGACCACCAGGTCTCGGCCGAACCTGCTGATGTCAGCCGCGTCGAAGACCACCTCGTCCTGCGACACGCAGAACTCGAAGGCGTGCATCTCGGAATGCCGCTTCTCGTCGGACCAGTCCCAGAAGCCCTCGCGGTACATGCCGTCGCCCATCGACGGCTTCGGCGCGGTCGTCCAGACCACGCGTGGGTCGGCCTTCCAGTATTCGTAGACGAGGTCGCGATAGGCGGTGAACTCGAAGTATCGCGACCGGCGTGACATCGGTGCTTCGATGATCTCGCTCCCGATCGTGATCATCACGTCGCGCGGGCACACCGCGCAATACTGGTTCGCGACCGAGAAGTGCGGAGTGGCGACACCTCTGCTGAAGTCGTGTGGAGTGGGCCTGCGGACCTTGACTCCGTGCGACTCGAGGAGGGCCTGAAGCCCGGCCAACTCCTCATTCGCACGTTCGATGGCTTCGGGTGGCTTCGGTCCCTCGGGAAAAGGCGTGCCACGTCGTGCATTACGGATCTGCGGGCGACTGCCGGGCTCGGTGGGCTCGAAACACGCGCCGTCCGCGGAGCCGACGACGACCTCCTCGAGCGGATCCCACTCGTTCCAGGAGTTCACCACCGCGGACAAGGTACTCATGGCGAACAGCCTTTCGGACCGATGATTCCGCCTTCCGGAAATCCCGCCCGGTGATGTTCTCTGCCGTCGGAAAGGATTTGATCTTCATCGTTCATGCCCGTGCAGTGCCGGTCCAAGATGTAGCACACAACAGAGTGGCCATGGGTCACATTGACGGCAGCGCAAAAGGGCCGCGCGGTGCGCCACCGGGCCTACTCGCCGGAGCGGAAGCGGTCCTGCATCGTGTACGTGTAGCCGCTGATCGTGAGGTACGGCGTCATGACATACGCCAGCCCGATCGACGCGATCCCCAGGATCGACACCGCCGCCACCACGTTGGGCCAGAACGGCGCGGCCATGCCGAGCGCGAACAGCGGGATGGCCACCGCCCAGCCGCCCCAGTAGACGCGGCGGCCGAGTGCGGGCTTGTGGGTGAGCGCACGGCCGGCGATGAAAGCGACGACCATGGCCAGGAACGCGCCGATGATCAGCGCGGTCGAGATCTCGTCGGACACCACCTCAGCTTAGGTGTGGGTGTCAGCGGGTCAGAGCGCGCGTAGCCGGCGCAGCCGGTCGGCGACTGCGCGCCGGGAAACCTCCGCGTCGGTGACGATCATCTCGAAACCATGCGGGCAGCCCGGGTGGACGTGCAGTTCAGCGGGAACACCGGCGGCGGCGAGCCGGTGCGCGTAGTCGACGATCTCTGCCCGGAAGATGTCGAGGTCGCCGGTGTCGAGGTAGGCGGGCGGCAGCCCGGCCAGGTTCTCCTCACGGGCGGGCGCCGCGTAGACGGGCACGTCGGGTCCGCCGGCGCGGTCGCCGAGCAGGGCGCCCCAGCCGGTGACGTTGTCGTCGTAACTCCACACCATCCCCTCGGCGGGGATCTGCGGGTCGGGTGTGGTGTTGCGGTCGTCGAGCATCGGGTAGATCAGCAGCTGCAGGGCGAGCGCGGGGCCGCCGCGATCGCGGGCCAGCAGTGCCACGCCTGCGGCGAGCCCGCCGCCTGCGCTGTCACCCATCACCGCGAGCCGCCCGGCGTCCACCCCGAGATCGGTTGCGTGTTCTGCCAACCACTGCAGCGCGGCGTAGCAGTCCTCCACCGGCGTGGGGTGCGGGTGCTCGGGTGCCGCGCGGTAGTCCACCATCAGCAGCGGCACGCCCGACTCGGCCACGTAGCGGCGCACGATCGCGTCGTAACCGCGGCCGGTCTCCTCGAGACTGAGGATCATCCCGCCGCCGTGTAGATACAGTGCGGCGCTGCCGTTTTCGGGCACGCCGACCGGGCGGTACCACCACAGCGGCAGTTCCGCGCCGTCGGCGGTGGTGAGCACGTGCCGGTTGACATCGACGCCGTCAACGGCCGGGACCATCTCGGCGATCAGGTCGAAGGTCGCCGTGGTGTTCCGCCGTCGGGTGGCGACGTCACCCACCGGCGGGGGCGTCGGGTCGGCTGGCTGCGGCGCAGCGAGCAGCGCGGCGAGGATCTCAGGATCGAATGGCAGCGGCACGCCCCGAGAGTATCCGGTGTTCGCGCAACGGCATCGTCGCGGCGGGGCGCCGTACAGCCGGCGGTCACCGGCAGGACAACCGGGTCGCAGACACTGCGCCGTGTCTCAACTGAGCCGCAGGGCCGTGCTGCGGGGAGCGGTTGCGCTCGGGGTGTTGCCGTTCGCCGGTTGCGCCGTCGCGCGCAGCACCAACCTGGTGCCCGCCGACCCGTTCACCCTCGGCGTGGCATCCGGCGACCCGGCGCCCGACGGAGTGGTGATCTGGACGCGGCTGGCGCCGGACCCGTTGGCCGACGACGGATTCGGCGGTATGCCCGCCCGACCGGTGGACGTGGAGTGGGAGGTCGCGGCCGACGAGCGATTCACTCGCGTCGAGCAGCGCGGTATCGCCACGGCGACGCCCGATGCCGCACACAGCGTGCACGTCGACCTTCAGGGACTGCGGCCGGGAGCCGAGTACTTCTACCGGTTCCGCGCCGCGGGGTACCTGTCACCGACCGGCAGGACCCGCACCGCGCCGCCGCCCGATGCCCTCGCGACGGCCCTGACGATGTGCGTGGCGTCGTGCTCGCATTACGAACAGGGCTGGTTCACCGCCTATCGGCGACTGGCCGGGGAGCAGCCCGATCTCGTTGTGCACCTGGGTGATTACCAGTACGAATACGAGGCGAGGCCGGGCGGGGTGCGCAGGCACGCCGGGCCGGAGACCGTCACGCTGGCCAACTACCGGCAGCGGTACGCGCAGTACAAGACCGACCCCGACCTGCAGGCGGCGCACGCCGTCGCGCCGTGGCTGGCGGTCTACGACGATCACGAGCTGGACAACAACTGGGCCGACGAGACTCCCGAGAAGCCGCAAGCCGAGTTCCTCGCCCGGCGGGCGGCGGCGATGCGGGCGTACTACGAGAACATGCCGCTGCGGCGGTTCTCGCAACCGCGCGGCGTCGACATGCAGCTGTACCGGCGGATCGGCTGGGGCGCGCTGGCCACGTTCCACCTGCTCGACACCAGGCAGTACCGCACCGATCAGCCGTGCCGCGACGAATACCGCACCGACTGTGCCGAGCGGTTCAACCCGTTCGCCACACTGACGGGCGCCGAGCAGGAACGCTGGCTGCTCGACGGTTTCCAGCGGTCGCGAGCGCGCTGGGACGTGCTGGGACAGCAGGTGTTTCTCTCCCAGGTGGAGCTGACCCCGGGGCCGGGCCTCGGTGTGAACCCTGACGCGTGGGACGGCTACCCCGCCAACCGCGACCGCATCGTCGCGGGGCTAAGGGCGCCTGCGGTGCGCAACGCGGTGGTGCTGACCGGCGACGTGCACAGCCACTGGGCGGCCGAGGTGCACGAGCGCCCAGGCGACGTGTCGTCACCGGTGGTGGCGACCGAACTGGTGACGACGTCGATCAGTTCCGGGGGCGACGGATCGGACAGCAGGGCAGACGTTGACGCGGTGCTGCCGGAGAACCCGCACATCCGGTACTTCAACAATCGGCGCGGGTATGTCCGCGCCCGTGTGACGGCCGACGAGATGCGGGTCGACTTCCGGGTGCTGCCGTACGTGTCGCGACCGGGCGCACCGGTACGCACCGGCGCGTCGTTCGCGGTGCCGGACCGGGCGGCGGCACTGAACCGGCTCTGACGGCGCTCTGACGCCGTACCGTCAGCCGGCCGTCAAGACATGTTGACGGCCGACGGCGG
>NZ_JAUMSQ010000122.1:0-242 GCF_030519285.1 Mycolicibacterium arseniciresistens | reverse complement strand
GCCGGCCGTCAAGACATGTTGACGGCCGACGGCGGTTGGTGTGGTTACGGCGCCGAGATGCTCGCACAGGGCAGCCCGGGGATGCAGCCGGACGCGCCCTGCGGTCCGGCCGATCCGACGGGTCCGCCCGGGATGCCGCCGGTGGCGCCCTGCGGGCCTGCCACGCCCGCGGGTCCACCCGGGATGGCGCCGGACGCGCCCTGCGGGCCTGCCGCACCCGCGGGTCCACCCGGGATCGCACC
>NZ_JAUMSQ010000121.1:0-24633 GCF_030519285.1 Mycolicibacterium arseniciresistens | reverse complement strand
GGTTCGCCGACGTGGGCGCCTCACCCGCCTGGCGCAATCTGCGCGCCCCGCTGGCCGCCATCCCGCGTGAGGCCACCCTGATCCGCCTGGCGGCCACCGACGACGACCTGTCGCCGCAGCACTGGATCGCGCTGACCCCGCCCCGCATCCCGGAACTGCGCACCCTGCAGGACGTCGTCGGGTCCACCGACCCGGTGATGCTGGACTGGCTGGTCGGCATGGCGTTCCCGTGCCAGCGCCCGTTCTTCCACCGCAACGGCGTCACCGAGGTGCCGAAGTGGCGCATCCTGCCCGACCGGTTCGGCGCCGAGGCCAACTCGCCGGTGATGGACTACCTGGGCGGCGGCCCGCTCGGCATCACCGAGCTGCTGCTGCGTCCGGGCACCGTGCCCACCTACCTACGCGACGACTGGTTCCGCGACTGGGGCGCCCTGCAGCGGCTCACGCCGTACTACCCGAACGCGCAGCCGGCCCGGCTCGACCTCGGCTCGGCCACCCGCAGCGGGTTCTGGAGCCCGGCACCGCTGCGCCTCTCCTGACCGTCTGGGCGCGTCGCATACCATCGTCCCTCGTGCCCGCCGATGCCGAAGACACCGCCGTTCGCGGTCCCCGCATCGCCCGGTTGATCGCGGTCGTCGCCGGCCTGGCCGGCGTCGTGCTGTGCGCGCTGGTGCCCCTGCTGCCGGTGAAGCAGACCACCGCCACCATCCTGTGGCCGCAGGCCCCGGCAGATTCCGGGACCGTCGGGCAGCTGACCGCGCCGCTGGTGTCCGGTGCGCCGCTCGCGATCGACGTGTCGATCCCGTGCCGGGCGATCGCCACCCTGCCGCCCGACGGCGGAACGGTGTTCTCGACGATCCCCGAGGGCGGCATCGCCTCCGGCCGCAACGGGTTGTTCGTCCGCGCGAACACCGACGCCGTGCTGGTCGCGTTCCGGGACACGGTGGCAGCCGTCGCTCCGCGCGCCGCGGTGGCCGGCGGCGCCTGCAGCACGCTGCACGTGTGGGCGGACGCCGGCGGTGCGGGCGCCGACTTCATCGGCATCCCCGGCGCGACCGGCGTGCTTCCCGCCGACAAGAAGCCACAGGTCGCCGGCGTCTTCACCGACCTCGACGTGGCGGCGCAACCCGGAGCCGCCCCGGCGGCGACATCTGGCCAGGGCCTGTCGGCGCGCATCGACGTCGACACCCGGTTCATCACCACCCCCACACCGCTCAAGCTCGCGGTGATGGTGCTCGGCGTCGCGTGCGTCATCGCCTCGATCGTCGCGCTGGCGGTGCTGGACCGCCGCGGCAGGCGGCGGATCGCCCTGGCGTGGCGCGGTGTCGTGCGCGCCGGGCCCGCGACGTGGCTGGCCGACGCCGGCGTCGTGGGCGCCCTGCTGGTCTGGCACGTCGTCGGGCCGCCGTCCTCGGACGACGGCTACAACCTGACCATCGCGCGCATCGCGGGCGAGGCCGGATACGCCACCAACTACTTCCGCTTCTTCGGCGCCACCGAGGCGCCCTTCGACTGGTATCAGTCGGTGCTCGCGCACCTGGCGTCGGTCAGCACGGCGGGGACGTGGATGCGGCTGCCCGCCACCGCGGCCGCCATCGCCACCTGGTTGATCATCAGCCGGTGCGCGCTGCCCCGGCTCGGCAGGCGGCTGGCCGCCAACCGCGTCGCCGTGCTGACCGCCGGTGCGGTGTTCCTGGCGGCGTGGGTGCCGTTCAACAACGGCCTGCGCCCCGAACCGCTGATCGCCTTCGGCGTCATCGCGGTGTGGATGCTCGTGGAGAGCGCGATCGGGACGCGCAGACTCTGGCCGGCGGCGGCGGCGATCGTCATCGCCGTGTTCTCGGTGACACTCGCGCCGCAGGGACTCATCGCCCTGGCGCCGCTGCTCGTCGGGGCACGCCCCATCGCGCGCATCGTCTCCGCCCGCAGGACGGCCCGCGGGCTCGGCGCCGCGCTGGCGCCGCTGGCCGCCGCCGCGTCGCTGGTCTTCGTGATCGCCTTCCGGGACCAGACGCTGGCCACCGTCGCCGAGTCGGTCCGCATCAAGTACGTCGTCGGCCCCACCATCCCCTGGTACCAGGAGTTCCTGCGGTATTACTTCCTGACCGTCGAGGACAGCGTCGACGGCTCGCTGACCCGGCGCTTCTCGGTGCTGATCCTGCTGCTCTGCGTCTTCGGCCTGCTCATGGTGCTGCTGCGGCGCGGCCGGGTGCCCGGGGCGTTCAGCGCACCGGTGTGGCGGCTGACCGGCACCACCGCGGTGGGGCTGCTGCTGCTGACGCTCACGCCCACCAAATGGGCCGTGCAGTTCGGCGCGTTCGCCGGGCTGGCGGGTGCGCTGGGCGCGATCACCGCGTTCGCCTTCGCCCGCGTCGGCCTGCACAGCCGACGGAACCTCGCGCTGTACGTCACGGCGCTGCTCTTCGTGCTGGCATGGGCCACCTCGGGCCTCAACGGCTGGTTCTACGTCGGCAACTACGGCGTGCCGTGGTTCGACAAGCAGCCGGTGATCGTCGGCTTCCCGGTCACCACGATCTTCCTGGTGCTCGCCATCGCCGGCGGACTGCTCACCGGCTGGCTGCACTTCCGGATGGACTACGCCGGGCACACCGAGGTCGCCGACACCGGCCGCAACCGGGCGCTGGCGTCCACCCCGCTGCTCGTCGTCGCGACCATCATGGTGGTGCTCGAGCTGGGCTCGATGCTCAAGGCCACCGCGACC
This sequence comes from Mycolicibacterium arseniciresistens, assembly GCF_030519285.1. Classification (NCBI taxonomy): domain Bacteria; kingdom Bacillati; phylum Actinomycetota; class Actinomycetes; order Mycobacteriales; family Mycobacteriaceae; genus Mycobacterium; species Mycolicibacterium arseniciresistens. The sequence goes on along the minus strand of NZ_JAUMSQ010000121.1, from coordinate 21,911 downwards.
CGCTACCCCGTCTACACCACCGGCGCGGCGAACCTGTCGGCGCTGCGGTCGGGACTCTCGAAGGACAGCTGCGCGATGGCCGACGCCGTGCTCGTCGAGGCCGACACCAACGCAGGCATGCTGGCGCCCGTGCCGGGTCAGCGCTTCGGGGAGTACGGCCCGCTCGGCGGGGAGGACCCGGTCGGCTTCACCCCGAACGGCGTCAACGACACCCTCGAGCCGGCCGAGCCGGTGGCGGCCAACCCCGGCACGGTCAACTCCGACGGCCCGGTGGACAAGCCCAACATCGCCGTCGGGTTCGCGGCGGGCACCGGCGGCGGCTACGGCCCCGAAGGGGTCAACGGCTCCCGGGTGTTCCTGCCGTTCGGGCTGGACCCGGACCGCACGCCCGTGATGGGCAGCTTCGCCGAGCCGGGCTCGGACGAGGCAGGAGTCGCCGCGCAAGCGACCTCGGCGTGGTACCAGCTGCCGCCCCGCACCGCCGACCGGCCGCTGGTGACCGTCGCCGCCGCCGGTGCGATCTGGTACTACGAGGAGGACGGCTCGTTCAACTACGGCCAGTCGCTCAAGCTGCAGTGGGGGGTGCACCGGCCCGACGGCAGCTACCAGGAGCTCGGCGAGGTGCAGCCGATCGACATCGTCCAGCAGAAGGCCTGGCGCAACCTGCGTTTCCCGCTCGCCTGGGCGCCGCCGGAGGCCAACGTGGCGCGCATCGTGGCCGACGACCCGAACCTGTCGGAGGACCAGTGGTTCGGGTTCACGCCGCCGCGGGTGCCGGTGCTGCAGACCGCCCAGGACTTCCTCGGCGACCGGACACCGGTGCTGATGGACATCGCGACCGCCGCGAACTTCCCGTGCCAGCGCCCGTTCTCCGAACACCTCGGGGTGGCCGAACTTCCGGAGTACCGGGTGCTGCCCAACTTCAAGCAGGTGATCACCTCGTCGAACCAGTGGCAGTCAGCCGAGGACGGCGGGCCGTTCCTGTTCATCCAGGCGCTGCTGCGCACCGAGTCGATCCCGACGTACCTGCGTGACGACTGGTACCGGGACTGGGGTTCCATCGAGCGCTACAACCGGGTGGTGCCCCGGGACGACGCGCCCGACGCGGTGATCGAGGAGGGTTCGAAGCGGGTGTTCGGCTGGAGCCGTGGCGGACCGATCAGGGCCCTCCCGTGATCGGCAGCGTGAACGAGGTCAGGGACCGGAGCCGCGACGTGCGGGTGGCGCGCTGGGTCGCCACCATCGCCGGCCTGCTCGGCTTCGTGATGTCGGTCGCCACACCGCTGCTCCCGGTCACCCAGACCACGGCGACGCTGAACTGGCCGCAGCAGGGCCAGTTCGCCAACGTGACGGCGCCGCTGATCACCCAGGCGCCGGTCAGCCTCACCGCGACCATCCCGTGCGACGTGGTCCGGGGCATGCCCCGCGACGGCGGACTGGTGCTCGGCACCGCGCCCGCCGAGGGCCGCGACGCCGCCCTGAACGCGATGCTGGTCAACGTCACGGCCTCGCGCGTCGACGTGATCGTGCGCAACGTCGTGGTGGCCAGCGTGGAACGCGGCCGCGTCGCAGGGCCCGGCTGCGAACGCATCGACATCACCTCCTCGATCGAGGGCACCTACGCCGAGTTCGTCGGGCTGACCAAACGTGACGGCAGCCCGCAGCGCTCCGGATTCCCCGACCCCAACCTGCGGCCCGCGATCGTGGGCGTGTTCACCGACCTGACCGGTCCCGCCCCGCCCGGGCTGGAATTCTCGGCCGCGATCGACACCCGCTTCAGCACCCAGCCGACGACGGTCAAACTGCTCGCGATGGTGCTCGGCATCGTGTGCACGGCCGTCGCGCTGGTCGCCCTGTGGCGGCTGGACCGCCTCGACGGCCGCCGCATGCGCCGGCTGATCCCCACCCGGTGGCGGACCTTCACCGCCGTGGACGTGTTCGTGGTGGGTGTCTTCGTGCTCTGGTACATCATCGGCACCAACTCCTCCGATGACGGCTATCAGATGCAGATGGCCCGCACCGCCGAGCACTCCGGCTACATGGCCAACTACTTCCGCTGGTTCGGCGTCCCCGAGGACCCGTTCGGCTGGTACTACAACGTGCTGGCGCTGATGTCGCAGGTGAGCACCGCCGGCATCTGGATGCGTCTGCCCGACCTGATCTGTTCGCTGATCTGCTGGCTGCTGCTGTCCCGCGAGGTGCTGCCTCGACTGGGGCCCGCCGTGATCGCCAGCCGCCCGGCGCTGTGGGCGGCCGGTCTGGTGCTGATCGGCGCCTGGATGCCGTTCAACAACGGCCTGCGCCCGGAGGGGCAGATCGCCACCGGCGCCCTGATCACCTATGTGCTGATCGAGCGCGCCGTCAGTTCCGGCCGGTTGGCCCCGGCCGCGCTGGCGATCTTCTCGGCGGCGTTCACGCTGGGGATCCAGCCCACCGGGCTGATCGCGGTTGCGGCCCTGGTCGCAGGCGGACGACCCATTCTGCGCATCGTGATGCGCCGCAGGCAGACGGTCGGCACCTGGCCGTTGATCGCACCGATGCTCGCGGCGGGCACCGTGATCCTGTGCGTGGTGTTCGCCGACCAGACCATCGCAACGGTGTTGGAGGCCACGCGGATCCGCACGGCGATCGGACCCAGCCAGGAGTGGTGGACCGAGAACCTGCGCTACTACTACCTGGTGCTGCCGACGGTGGACGGGGCGATCTCGCGCCGGTTCGCCTTCCTGTTCACCGCACTGTGCCTGTTCCCGGCGCTGTTCATGATGTTGCGCCGCAAAAGGATCGCCGGCATCGCCCGCGGCCCGGCCTGGCGGCTGATGGGCATCATCTTCGCCACCATCTTCTTCCTGATGTTCACCCCCACCAAGTGGATCCACCACTTCGGCCTGTTCGCCGCGGTGGGCGGCGCCATGGCTGCGCTCACCACCGTGCTGATGTCACGGACCGTGCTGCGCTCGGCACGCAACCGGATGGCGTTCCTGGCCCTGGTGTTCTTCGTGCTGGCGCTGTGCTTCGCTTCGGTCAACGGGTGGTGGTACGTCTCCAATTACGGTGTGCCCTTCAACAACTCGGTGCCCCAGCTGGGCGGCGTCACCGTGTCGACGGTGTTCTTCGCGCTGTTCGCGATCGCCGCACTGTGGGCATTCTGGCTGCACGTGTCCGGGCGGCGCGAGTCGCGGGTGGTGGACCGGTTGACCGCCGCACCGGTCCCCCTGGCCGCCGGGTTCATGGTTGTGGTGTTCATCGCATCGATGGTGATCGGCGTGGTGCGCCAGTACCCGACCTACTCCAACGGCTGGGCGAACGTACGGGCGTTCGTCGGCGGCTGCGGCATGGCCGACGACGTGCTGGTCGAGCCGGACTCCAATGCGGGCTTCCTGCGCGTCGCGCCCGGCCGGTACGGCCCGCTCGGCCCGCTGGGCGGCACCGACCCGGTCGGCTTCTCCCCCAACGGCGTTCCCGACCGCATCCTCGCCGAGGCGATCCGGCTCAACAACCCGCAGCCCGGCACCGACGCCGAGTGGAACGGCCCGCGGCGGCTGCCACGCCCCGGGGTGAACGGGTCGAGGGTGCCGCTGCCCTACGGCCTGGACCCGGCACGGGTGCCGGTCGCGGGCACCTACTCCACCACGGCGCAGCAGGAGAGCACGCTCGCGTCGGCCTGGTACGAGCTGCCCGCCGCCGACGAGGCGCACCCGCTGGTCGTGATCACCGCGGCCGGCACCGTCGCAGGCAACAGTGTGGCCGAAGGCCTTTCATCGGGACAGACCGTGGCGCTCGAGTACGGCAGGCGCGGACCCGACGGCGCCTTCGTGCCCGCCGGGCGCGTCGACCCGTACGACATCGGACCGACGCCGTCGTGGCGCAACCTGCGCTACCCGCGCTCGGAGATCCCGGGCGACGCCGTCGCGGTGCGGGTGATCGCCGAGGACCTCAACCTCGGCCAGGGCGACTGGATCGCCGTGACGCCGCCACGGGTTCCCGAGGTGAAGTCGGTGCAGGAGTACGTCGGGTCCGAGCAGCCGGTGCTGCTGGACTGGGCGGTCGGAATGGCATTCCCGTGCCAGCAGCCGATGCTGCACGCCAACGGCGTCACCGAGGTGCCCAAGTTCCGCATCTCACCGGATTACTTCGCGAAGCTGCAGAGCACCGACACCTGGCAGAACGGCCTCGAGGGCGGCCTGCTCGGCATCACCGATCTGCTGCTGAAGGCCTCGGTGATGTCGACGTACCTGTCCGAGGACTGGGGCCAGGACTGGGGCTCGCTGCGCAGGTTCGACACCGTCGTCGACGCCGAGCCCGCACAGCTCGACCTCGGCACCACCACCCACAGCGGCCTCTACTCCCCGGGCCGGATCCGCATCCAGCCGTGAGCTACTGCGGGCCTAGCACCGCGAGTTCTACATCAGGGCTGTGCTGGGGACCGATTGACGACCCAGGTGCAGAACTCGGCGAGTGACAGCGGTCCTCAGATCGGGGTGAGGCCGTGCTTGCGCTGCACGCGGTTGATCTGCTTGTCGCGCAGCAGTCTCATCGACTTGCGCAGCAGCAGCCGGGTCTCGTGCGGCTGGATCACCGCGTCGATGAAGCCACGCTCGGCGGCGATCCACGGCGTCGCCATGTTCAGGTTGTAGCCCTCGATGAACTCGGCGCGGATCTTCTGCACCTCCGGCGCCGTCGGATCGGGGAACCGCTTCACCAGCAGCTGCGCCGCACCCTCGGCGCCGATCACCGCGATCCGGGCCGTCGGCCAGGCGAAGTTCAGGTCGGCCGACAGCTGCTTGGAACCCATCACCGCGTACGCGCCGCCGTAGGACTTGCGGATGGTGATCGTCACCTTGGGCACGTCGGCTTCGACGACGGCGTTGAGGAAACGCCCGCCGCGCTTGATGATTCCGCCCTTCTCCTGCTCGACGCCCGGCATGAAGCCCGGGGTGTCGACGACGAAGACCAGCGGCAGGTTGTAGGAGTCGCAGAACCGGATGAAGCGGGCCGCCTTGTCGGAGGCCTCGTTGTCGATCGCGCCCGACAGGTGCATCGGCTGGTTCGCGATCACGCCCACCGACCGGCCGTCGATCCGCGCGAATGCCGTGATGATCGCCTGGCCCTGGTTGGCGGCCACGTCGAACACGTCGCCGTCGTCGAAGATCCGCAGCAGGATCTCGTGCATGTCGTAGGCCATGTTGTCGCTGTCCGGCACGAGCGAGTCCAGCTCGAGGTCGTGCGGCGTGACCTCGGGCTCCAGGCCCGGGTTGACCACCGGCGCGTCGTCGAAGGTGTTGGCGGGCAGGAAGCTCAGGTAGTCGCGGGCGTACTGGAACGCCGCCTTCTCGTCCTCCACCACCTGGTGGATGTTGCCGTAGCGGGCCTGCGCGTCGGCGCCGCCGAGCTCGTCGAGGCTGACGTCCTCACCGGTGACGTCCTTGATCACGTCGGGGCCGGTGACGAACATGTAGCCCTGATCACGTACGGCGACAACGAGATCGGTCTGGATCGGCGAGTACACCGCACCACCGGCGCACTTGCCGAGGATGATCGAGATCTCCGGCACCATGCCGCGCAGCAGCTCGTGGCGGCGGCCGAGTTCGGCGTACCAGGCCAGCGACGTCACCGCGTCCTGGATACGGGCGCCCGCGGAGTCGTTGATGCCGATGATCGGGCAGCCGACCATCGCCACCCACTCCATCAGGTTGGCCACCTTGCGACCGAACATCTCGCCGACCGAACCCTGGAACACCGTCTGGTCGTGGCTGAACACGCCGACCGGGCGGCCGTTGATGGTGCCGTGCCCGGTGACCACGCCGTCGGTGAACAACGCGTTAGGGTCGCCGGGCGTCTTGGCCAGCGCGCCGATCTCGAGGAAGCTGCCCGGGTCGAGCAGCGCGTGGATCCGCGCGCGGGCGGTGGGCAGACCCTTCTTGTCGCGACGAGCCTTGGACTTCTCGTCGCCGGGATCCTTGGCCAGTTCCAGCTTCTCGCGCAGTTCCGCGAGCTTCTCTGCGGTGGTCGCCGCGCGAACGGCGGGCGCTTCTCCTGTGGTCACTTGCTCTCGCTCTCGACGCGGTTGATCGCCTCGCTCATGTGGGCACCCACCTTGGCAATGTACGGCTCGTCGATCGCCTGGATGTGCTCACCCCCGATGGGCACGATCTCGAGATCCTCGACGAACTCGCCCCAGCCGCCGTCGGGCTGACGGATGGCGTAGCGCGGCTCGAAGAAGATCGCGTCGTCGTGGTAGCGATCGGCCATGTACAGGGTGACGTGCCCGTCGTAGGGCTGGATCTCCGCCGTCTCGAGCAGCCGGTTGTCCAGGTAGGACGTCCGCTGGTGCTCGATGATGCCGCCGGGGATCTGCACCCCGCTCTGGCTGACGATGTCGAGCACGTACCGGACCTGGCCCTCGTCGTCGAGCTTCTCGAGTTCCTCGTAGGGGATCTCGGGCACCTCGACGTTGAAGGTGCGCTCGGCGAACCGGGCGTAGCGGTCCCAGCGTGCCCGCATCTCCTCCTGGGTCTGCGGGATCTCCTCGCCAGGTCGGACCATGTCGATCAGCCCGACGAACCGGACGTCGGCGCCCGCGCGCTTGAGCCCGATCGCGCAGGCGTACGCCAGCGCGCCGCCCAGCGACCAGCCGACCAGGATGTACGGGCCCTTGCCACCGATCTCCATCAGCTTCGGCAGGTACTCGGCGGCCCGTTCCTCGACCGAACCCTCGACCCGCTCGAAGCCGTACATCGGGGTGTCCGGCGGCAGGTGCCGCAGCAGCGGCTCGTACACCACGGTCGACCCGCCCGCGGGATGGAACACGAACACCGGCACGCTGTCCGAACCCTCCACCGGTGGCCGCAGCGTCCGCACGAAGCCGTCGATCTTGCCGCCCTCGAGGTAGTCGCGCACCGTGGTGGCGAGCTCCTCGACCGTCTTCGCCGAGCGGACGGCGTCGACGGTGATGGTGCCCTCGTCGACGCGCTCGGTGAGCCGCTCGGCGATCTTGGTCGCCGTCGCCTCGTCGATGGTCGGCAGCTCGTTGAAGATGCCGCCGGGCGACTTGCCGGTGACGATCGCCCACGTCGCGAAGGTGACACGCTCCGCGGCGTCGCGGGGCGGCACGTCGGCGCCGAGCGCCTCGGTGACGGCCTCCTGGGTGAGCACCTTGGATGCCGCGGCGACCGTGGACTGAGACGGGCCCGAGGTCCGGGGTCCGGACGGATCGGTGGGCGGCGGCGGGATGCTCGCTGCTGACGGCCCGGACGGATCGGTCGGGGCCGGCGGGATGGGCGCCCCGCCGGACTGGGTGTCCGGCTCGGCCTGCGGGTCGGGAGCCGGGGCCGCGATCGTGCTGGGGCTCGCGCCGCTGAGCACCGTCGCCTGCTCCCTGACCTCCTCGGCGGCGCCCAGCGGGTGGCCGGCCGACGCGAGCTTCTCTTCGAGCTCGGCCACGGTGCTCGCACCGCCAAGGAGTTCGGCCTGCGCGGCCGCGATCTCCTCGGCGCTCTTGCCCTTCTGGGACTCGGCGAGCTGCTCGACCTCGTCGCGATGCTCGATCGCGTACTGGATCAGCTTCTCGACGGCGTTGAGATTGGCATCGCGCACCGCGGTCAGCTGGATGGGTGGCATGTCGAAGTCGTATTCGACGCGGTTCTTGATCCGCACCGCCATCAGCGAGTCCAGGCCGAGTTCGATCAGCGGCACCTCCCACGGCAGGTCCTCGGGCTCGTAGCCCATGGCGCTGCCGACGATGGTGCCCAGCCGGTCGTGGATCGACTCACCGGAATCCGGACTCCACTTGCCCAGCGAGGCACCGAGATTGGCGCCGGCGGTCAGGTTGTCGTGGAGGATGTCGGCGTCCGGGTCCTCGGTGGGCGCGGTCTCCGGTGCGGCCGTCAGCGGCTGTGCCGCAACGGTTCCGGTGGCGACCGCGGCGGGCAGCGCGATCCCCTGGCCGCCGCGGGACACGATCGCGTCGTACACCAGCGTGAACGACTCGTCGATGCGGGCGTGCACCTGCACCGAGGCGCCACCCGGATGACGGGTCAGCGTGGTGACCAGCCGGGCGTCCTCGCCCGGCACCGCGCGCTGTTCGGCGGCCACCACCGCGGCGTCCGGAAGGATCTGCGTGGCAGCCGATTTCACCAGCGCCGACAGGTCGGTGCCGCCGCGCGGGGCGTACTCCCACACGTGCCGGCCGTCCGGGGTGGCGACGTGCGTACCCGGCATGATGCCCGAGTTGTCCCCGCTGAACCGCACGTCGAGCCAGTGCGGCTTGCGGCGGAACCGGGTGGGCGGGATGTCGGCGAAGTCCAGCGCACCGGCCAGGCCGCGGGAGCGGCGCGGGAACAGCGTGCGCATGTCGAGGTCGTGGCCGTGCACGAACAGCTGCGCCATCGCCGCGGTCATCGAGTCGACCTCGTCCTGCTTGCGGGCCAGCGTGGCGATCAGCTGACCGTCGTGCAGGCCCGCGGCCGCCGTGGTCAGCCCGACCTGCATGAGCGCCACCGGATTCGGCGCCAGCTCCAGGAACGTGGTGTGCCCGTTGTCGACCGCGTTGCGGATGCCGTGGGTGAAGTAGACCGAGTGCCGCAGGCCCTTCTTCCAGTAGTCGACGTCGTGGATCGGCTCGCCGCCGGGCCGGATGTACTGGCCCTCGTGCACGGTCGAGAAGTAGCCGATCAGCACCGGATGCGGCTCGATGCCCTGCAGTTCGGCGGCCAGCTCGCCCAGCAGCGGATCCATCTGCGTGGTGTGGCTGGCACCCTTGGTCTGGAACTTGCGGGCGAACTTACCCTCCTTCTCCGCCCGCTCGATGATCGCGTCCACCTGCGCGGGCGGACCACCGATCACGGTCTGGGTCGGTGCGGCGTAGACGCACACCTCCAGGTCGGGGAAGTCGGAGAACACCGTCTTGATCTCGTCGGCGGAGTACTCGACGAGCGCCATCAGCCGGATGTACTCGCCGAACAGCATCGCCTCGCCCTCACCCATCAGGTGACTGCGCGAGCAGATGGTGCGAGTGGCGTCGGCCAGCGACAGGCCGCCGGCGAAGTAGGCCGCGGCGGCCTCGCCGAGCGACTGCCCGATCACCGCACCGGGTTTGGCGCCGTGGTGGCGCAGCAGCTCACCGAGCGCCACCTGGATGGCGAAGATGGTGATCTGGGTGGTCTCGATGCCGTAGTCCTGCGAGTCGTCGAGGATCAGCTCCAGCACCGAGTAGCCGCGCTCGTCCTGCACGTGCGCGTCGACCTTGTCGATCCACTCGGCGAAGACCTCGTTGCGCAGGTACAGGTTCTTGCCCATCTTGCGGTGCTGCGCACCGAATCCCGCCAGCACCCACACCGGGCCGTTGGTGACCGGGCCGTCGGCGCTGAACACGCTGGGACTCTGCTTGCCCTCGGCGACCGCGCGCAGGCCCTTGACCGCCTCGTCGTGGTCGTGGGCGAGCACCACCGCACGGGAGCGGCCGTGGTTGCGCCGCGACAGCGAGCGGCCGATCGACTCGAGGGAGGACGCCCGGCCCTCCGGGCTGTCGATCCAGTCGGCCAGCTCGGCGGCGGCCGCCCGCTTGCGGGAGGTCAGGAATGCCGAGACGGCAAGCGGCACAACCGGAGTGGGCTGCTCGCCGGCCGCGAGCTCCTCGCGGGCGACCTCGAGCAGCCGCTTGGCCTCGTCGGTGATGCCCGGCAGTTCGTACTCGTCGTCGAGCGCGGCGGCCGGACGGTCCAGACCGTCGTCGTCTGAGTCTTCTTCGATGAACTCGCCGTACTCGTCCATCCGCACCCCGCCGACGTACTGCGCGGGCTGGTTCGGCGCCGCGGTGACCGCGACCACCTCTTCGGCGGGTTCGGGCTCCACCAGGTCCGACGGCACCAGCTCGCGCAGCACCATGTGCGCGTTGGCGCCGCCGAAGCCGAAGCCGGACACCCCGGCGATCGCGTTGCCGCTGTATCGCGGCCAGTCGGTGACGGTGTCGGCGACCTTCAGCCGCACCGCGTCGAAGTCGATGTACGGGTTCGGGCCGGTGTAGTTGATCGACGGCGGGATCTTGTTGTTCTTCAGCGCGAGCGCCGTCTTCGCCAGGCTCGCCGCGCCCGCGGCCGACTCCAGGTGACCGAGGTTCGACTTCACCGCGCCGAGCAGCGCGGGCCGGTCCGCCGGGCGGCTGCGACCCACCACGCGGCCCAGCGCGTCGGCCTCGATCGGGTCGCCCAGGATGGTGCCGGTGCCGTGCGCCTCGACGTAGTCGACGTCGCGGGGGTTGATGCCCGCGTCCTTGTACGCCTTGCGCAACACCTCGGCCTGCGCGTCCGGGTTGGGCGCCAGCAGGCCGTTGGACCGGCCGTCGTGGTTGACCGCGCTGCCCGCGACCACCGCGTAGATCTCGTCGCCGTCGCGGCGGGCGTCCGACAGCCGCTTGAACACCAGCATGCCGCCGCCCTCTGAGCGCGCGTAGCCGTCGGCGTCCTGGGAGAAGGACTTGATCCGGCCGTCGGAGGCGAGCACGCCGCCGATCTCGTCGAAGGCCGCCGTCACCAGCGGGGTGACCAGCGCGTTGACGCCGCCGACCAGCACGACGTCAGCCTCACCGGCGCGCAGCGCCGCGACACCCTGGTGCGCGGCGACCAGCGAGCTGGAGCAGGCGGTGTCGATGGCCATCGACGGGCCGCGGAAGTCGTAGAAGTAGGACACCCGGTTGGCGATGATCGAGCTCGCGCCGCCGGTGATCGCGTACGGGTGCGCCGTCCCCGGGTCGGCGACGGCCAGGAAGCTGTAGTCGTTGGTGGAGCTGCCGATGTAGACGCCGACCCGCTGACCGCGCAGGCTCGACGCCGGGATGCGGGCGTCCTCGAGCGCCTCCCAGGTGAGCTCCAGCGCCATCCGCTGCTGCGGGTCGATGTTGTCGGCTTCCATCTTCGACAGCGCGAAGAACTCGGAGTCGAAGCCCTTGATGTCGGACAGGTAGCCGCCGCGGGTGCGGGCGTTGGCGAGCCGTTCGGCGATCCGCGGCTCGGAGAGGAACTCCGACCAGCGGCCCTCGGGCAGATCGGTGATCGCGTCGCGGCCCTCCAGCAGCGCCTGCCACATCTCGCCGGGGGTGTTCAGGTCACCGGGGAAACGGGTCGCCAGGCCGACGATCGCGACGTCCTCGACGTCGCGGTCGCGGCTCCAGTCGGTGTCGTCGTCGCTGTGGTCGACCTCGGGCTCACCCTCGATGATCACCGTGGCCAGAGACTCGATGGTCGGGTTGCGGAACACCACGGTCGCGGTCAGCGTGACGCCGGTGAGGTCCTCGATGTCGCTCGCCATCGCGACCGCGTCGCGCGACGACAGGCCGAGCTCCACCATCGGGGCGGACTCGTCGATCTTGTCGGCGGCCTGGCCGGTGGCGTCGGCGATCCAGTTGCGCAGCCATTCGCGCATCTCGTTGACGGTCATGTCGACCTGCGCCGGCCGCAGTGGGCTGTCGTCGCCGGAGGCGACAATCGGGCTGTCGTCGCCGGAGGCGATGACCGGCTGGTCCGGTGCGGACGGCGAATCGTTCGGTGTGTCAGACATGTTCATATCTCTTTCGCCACCCGCAGCGGTGGAATCTCAGTCGTGCCGATGTCCTCAGGGTCGCCGGAGCTTCCGGTCAATCCGTCTCGTCAGGGAACGCGTTGGCGATCTTGCCGCTCCGCAGGGTGCCGTCGAGGTACGCCGCCCGGCACGCACGGCGGCCGATCTTGCCGCTCGACGTCCGCGGGATCGCGCCGGCCGGGGTGAGCAGCACGTCGCGCACGGTGACGCCGTGCCGCACGGCGATCGCGGCGCGGATGTCGTCGGCGATGGGCGCCATGTCCAGCTTGTGCGCACCCGGCGCCCGCTCACCGACGATCACCAGCTGTTCGGAACTGTCGTCGGGATCGCGCTTCAGGCCGGCGTGGGCGTCGGCGAACACCTCGTCGGGCAGTTGGTTGGCCGGCACCGAGAACGCCGCGACGAAGCCGGTGCGCAGCGCCTTGGTCGACTCCTGCGCCGAGTACTCGAGGTCCTGCGGATAGTGGTTGCGGCCGTCGATGATCACCAGGTCCTTGACACGTCCGGTGATGTAGAGGTCGCCTTCGTAGAAGGCGCCGTAGTCACCGGTGCGCACCCACGTCGCGTCGTCCGGGGCGCCGTTGGCGTGCGACGGTTCGGTCCGCGACTTGAGCAGGTTCTGGAAGGTCGCGACCGACTCCTCGGGCTTGCCCCAGTAGCCGGTGCCCATGTTCTGGCCGCTGATCCAGATTTCGCCGATCTGCCCGTCGGGCAGTTCGGTGGCGGTGTCGTGGTCCACGATGACGGCCCACTCGGCCACGCCCACCTTGCCGGCCGACGCCTGTGGCACCGCCTTGGGTGAATCCGGGGCCACCTCGACGAAACGGTGGTTGTTCAGCTCGTCACGGTCGACGGTGACGATCTTGGGCGGTTCGTTGGCCGGCGTCGTGGACACGAACAGCGTTGCCTCTGCCAGGCCGTAGGACGGCTTGATGGCCTGCGGCCGGAACCCGTACGGGCCGAACGCGTCGTTGAAGTTGCGCACGGTGGCGGCCGAGATCGGCTCACTGCCGTTGAGAAGTGCCTTCACACTCGACAGGTCGAGCGGTGGCTCGCCGTCCTTGGGCAGGCCGCGGGCGGCGGCGTGGTCGAATGCGAAGTTCGGCGCCACCGAGATGACGCCGCCGTCGTCGCTGTCCTTGCGCGCCATCTCGCGAATCCAGCGGCCGGGCCTGCGGACGAACGCGGCGGGCGTCATGAACGAGATGTAGTGGCCGATCACCACGGGCAACAGCACCGTGATCAAGCCCATGTCGTGGAAGAACGGCAGCCAGGACACGCCCCGGTCGCCCTCTTCGCCCTCCAGCGCCTCGATCACCTGCACCACGTTGGTGGCCAGGTTGAGGTGAGTGATCTGCACGCCGGTCGGGATCCGGGTCGATCCCGAGGTGTACTGCAGGTAGGCGATGCTCTCGTTGTTGACCTCGACCGGCTCCCAGGTGCTGCCGACCTCGTCGGGTACCGCGTCCACGGCGATCACCCGGGGGCGCTGGTTGGCCGGGCGGCTGCGGAAGAACTTGCGCACACCCTCGGCGGCGTCGGTGGTGGTCAGGATCGCCGACGGGTGGCAGTCGTCGAGCACGGCGTGCAGGCGGCCGACATGGCCCGGCTCCGACGGGTCGAACAGCGGCACGGCGATCCGGCCCGAGTACAGGGTGCCGAAGAAGGCGACAAGGTAATCGAGGTTCTGCGGGCACAGGATGGCCACCCGGTCCCCGGGCTGGGTCACCTGCTGCAGGCGGGCGCCGATCGCGCGGTTGCGCGTGCCGAAGTCGTTCCAGTTGAGGTCGCGCACGACACCGTCGCGCTCCGTGGAGAAGTCGATGAAGCGGTAGGCCAGCTTGTCGCCCCGCACCTTCGCCCACCGTTCGACGTGGCGGACCAGGCTCCCGTTGTCGGGGAACTTGATCAGTCCGTCCTTGATGAACGGGTTGTGGAAGGCCATTTCACACTCCTGTCATGGGCGAGGCCAGCTGCTCGACCCCAAACCCCCGGAATCCTACCGGGGTGAGGGCAGCACCGGCGAAGTCGCCGCGGACGCCACCACGGGACACCCCTCTTACTTTTCTCTTAATGTTAAGGGTACGGATCGGCGGCGGCCAAATCCGCCACGGTCACAAATCAGCCATGTTTCGGCTGCGGTGCGTTCGAGATCAGATCGCGGGACCAGTTCAGCGTCCAGTCGGTCGCCGTCAGGCCGTTCTCGTTCCAGAACTGCGGGGTGGCGTACATCGCGTGCACCGGCTGCCCCGCCCCTCCGGAGAGCACCTGCAACGTCTTGGGCAGGTTGACGATCGAGAACGCCGACTCCGGTGCGGCGCAGATCAGGTCGCCGGGCGCACAGATCTCGAAGGTCCGGTCGTTGAGCGCACCGAAGCCACCCGGCCGCGGCCCGGTCATCGTCAGCCCCAGCGTCGACAGCGTCGGGACCTCGTGCAGCGTGATCTCCGCGCCCACCCCCGGCGGGTTCAGCCCGACCTCGCGGCCGACGCCGGTCTGGCGCCTGCCGTCGGCGATCGCCACGACGCCGAGCACCAGGTCCTGGTCGACCGGCCCGCGGCCGTTGCCGATGTCACTGGCCATGTCGCCGGCGATCACGGCGCCTTGGGAGAAGCCGACCAGCACGTAGCTGGTGAGCGGGCAGCGGTTGTTCATGTCGGTCATCGCCTTGACCGCGGCGCGGGTGCCCTCGGCGCGGCTGTCGTTGTACGACATCTGCTTGTCCGCGGAGAACGGATTGTGGAACTGCGCCGTGTACGGGACGGTGAAGATCTCCAGCCGGTCGGTGCCGAACTCGGCCCGCAGCGGGTTGGTGACCCGCAGCAGCAGTGCCGCCGGGAACTGCACCGGGTTGAACGGGTCCATCTGCACCGACGACTCCCAGGTGCCGGGAATCGAGATCAGCTGCACGTCCGGGCAGCTGGCGTCCTGGAACTCCGGGCGGGGCTTGCGGGCGCCGGGCGTCCCGGGATCACTGGTCGGAGGCACCGCGCTGGGCGGCAGCGCGGTGTCCGGGGTGTCGGGCTTGCGCAGGAGCACCACCACGATTGCCACCACCAGCACCACGACGAGAGCCATCGCCCCGGCGGCGACGAGCGCGAGGATGCGGTGCCGTTTTCGGCGGTTCTTCGATGTCCTGGCCATGTTCTCCTGCTAGCAGAGTCGTTCGGTCGCGATGCGAATGTAGTCGGCGGTCACGGTGTCGAGGTCGGCGCGTGCGGTGTGGGCCGTGTCCGACCCGGCCGTGCGCACGTCGCTGCGCACCAGCGGGACCACGAAGTCCCACACCGCCTGATCGGTCTGCTGGGCCGCCCTGGCCTGGCACACGTACGACCCGATGGACAGCGCGAGCAGGTCGCTCGAGGGCGTCACGCCGGCATCGGCCAGCGCGTCGAGGTACTCGCGCTGCTGCGCGGTCACCGTCATCTGCCCCTGTTCGGCGTCCGCGTGCGGCCCGGTGAGGTCTGGTGCGCTGCGCGCCGACTGCGCGTCCGCGCCGGCCGGGGTGGTCTCCGAGGTCGGCAGGCCGACGGTCGCACGCAGGTCGTCGGTCAGCCCGCAGGCACTGACCAGCAGCACCGCCGAGAGGACCAGCAGCATCGGTAGCGCACGCTTCGCCGCTCGCTCGCTCCTCCGTTGCACCCCTCCACGGTACCG
This sequence comes from Mycolicibacterium arseniciresistens, assembly GCF_030519285.1. NCBI lineage: Bacteria > Bacillati > Actinomycetota > Actinomycetes > Mycobacteriales > Mycobacteriaceae > Mycobacterium > Mycolicibacterium arseniciresistens. The sequence continues at coordinate 6,683 of NZ_JAUMSQ010000121.1, read as the reverse complement.
GCTGCCCAAAAGTGCTCCTGGCCAGCGGTTTCGCGGTTGGCGGCGGCTATCGCAGAACGCTGGACAGTTCGCCCGACATGGCGGCCAGCTGGGACGACCAGCTGCCCCAGTCGTGCTGCACGCCTGCCGGGAACTCGAAGTGCCCGTTGCCGCCGCCGTTACCCCGGTAGTGCTGGTAGAAGGTGCGGGCGCTGCCTGCGGCCTGGTCGCAGTAGCCGATCATCGCGGCCGGGTCGCTGCACGTCAGAGTGGACGGGCTGAACACCCACAGCCGGGTGTTGTTGTTGATCAGCAGCTGGATGTGCACGTCGGGGTCGTGCCACTTCCACCGGCCGAGCTGCGGCAGACCCCACATGTTGCGGATGTCGACGCCGCCGAAGCGGGCCAGCCCGTCGGTGATGGCGCCGTTCATCTGCGTGAGCGACGGCGCCAGGAAGCCCGACAGCGACCCGGCGTAGCGGAACCGGTCCGGGTGGAAGGTGGCCATCGCCATGGCGCCGTAGCCGCCCTGGGCGGCGCCGACGATGCCGTGCCCGCCCGGCGCCAGGCCCTTGTTGGCCGCCAGCCAGTTGGGCAGCTCGGAGGACAGGAAGGTCTCCCACTGCCGGCTGCCGTCCTGCTCCCAGTTGGTGTACATGCTCCACGCGCCGCCGGCGGGCGCGGCCACCGAGACGCCCTTGCCCGCGAGCGTGCTCATCGCGTTGCCCGCGGTCACCCAGTTGCTGACGTCCGGCGCGGCGTTGAACGCGTCGAGCAGGAACACCGCGTGCGGTCCACCGCCCTGGAAGGCCACCGGGATGTCGCGGCCCATGGCCGGCGACGGCACCATCAGGTACTCGACGGGCTCGGCGCCCGCGGTGGCGCCGGACGTGGTCCCGACAGCCCCCCACAGGCCCGCGGCCAGTAGCACGCTCAGAAGTCCCCGGACCAGTGACCGACCCATTCATCCACCTCACGTCTCGGCTGTCCCCGCCGCAGGTAGTGAATCACACCTGCCCCCGGGGTCGCGGCGAAAGGGGCCGGTCGGACGACCCCGGAACGGCCGACGGCGGCGACCCCCGAAGGGATCGCCGCCGCCGGCGTCGGTCGTTGCGCGCTAGATCAGTTGCCGCCCTCGACCGGAGCCGCCGCGGGAGCGGCGACCGGGCCCGGGGTGGCACCCAGCACGCGCTGGATGTCCGGCTTCATCTGGCCGAGCTGCTGACCCCAGTACTCCCAGCTGTGGGTACCGGCCTGCGGGAAGTTGAACACGCCGTTCTTGCCGCCCGCGGCGATGTACTGCTCCTGGAAGGTCTCGTTGGTCCGCAGCGTGAAGCTCTCGAGGAACTTCGCGTTGAAGTTGTCACCCGCCGCGACGCCGCTGCCGTTGATGTCGGCAGGCTTGCCGTTGCCGCAGAAGACCCACACGCGGGTGCCGTTGGCGACCAGCCGGTCGATGTTCACCATCGGGTCGTTGCGCTTCCACGCCGGATCGCTCGACGGGCCCCACATGGCCTCGGACTTGTAGCCGCCGGCGTCACCCATCGACATCCCGACCAGCATGGGCCACCAGCCCTCGGACAGGTTGAGGAAGCCGGACAGCGACGCCGCGTACTGGAACTGCTGCGGGTAGTAGATCGCCAGCGTCATCGCGGCCGAACCGGCCATCGACAGACCGACGGCCGCATTGCGGTTCGGGTTCACGCCGTGGTTGGCGGACAGGTAGGCGGGAAGCTCCTGGGTCAGGAACGTCTCCCACTTGTAGGTCGAGCAACCGGCCTTGCCGCAGGCGGGCTCGTACCAGTCGGAGTAGAAGCTGGACTGGCCACCGACGGGCATGATCACCGACAGGCCCGACTCGTAGTACATCTCGAACGCGTTGGTCTCGATGTCCCAACCGTTGAAGTCATCACGTGCGCGCAGGCCGTCGAGCAGGTACACGCCCGGCGCTCCCTGGCCACCACTCTGGAACTGCACCTTGATGTCACGTCCCATACCCGCGGACGGCACCATCAGGTACTCGACCGGCAGACCCGGACGAGAGAAGGCCCCCGCAGTCGCCGAGCCGCCGACCGCACTGACCAGGCCGGGCAGCACGGCGGCCGCCAAGGCCACAACCGTGAGCCGGCGCGCCCAGGCGCCGCGCATCTTCCCAACGAACTTCATGCTTTACCTATCCCATCTGTCGAATGCCGAACCCGGCCTGTGTCCACCGGAGCAGGCCGCGTTGCCCGTGTAGTCAACCACACCTCGGTGTGATACCTCTCTCCGGCTATTTCTCTTCCGTGCGTGAATTCGCTTCTGAACTGCGCCTTTACCGATATCATGATCCGCCCCTCAACCACCGATGGTCGCGAGCAGGTCGGGTTTGAGGGCTTGCAGTTGCGCGCCCCAGTAACCCCAGGCGTGGTTGCCTGCGGGCGGGAACTGGAAGGTGGCGTTGCGGCCGCCTGCGGCGGTGTAGGCCTGCTGGAACGCCTTGTTGCTGGTGATCGCCGTCGCCTCGAGGCTGGTCGCGCTGAGCGCCTGGCCGGGGTCGCCGGTGTCAAGGGGTGTCGCGCCGCCGGGCGCGCAGTAGACCCAGAGCCGGGTGCCGTTGGCCGCGATGCGGTCCGCCTGCACCACCGGGTCGTTGCGCTTCCAGGCCGGGTCCCACGGCGGGCCCCACATGTTGTCGACGTTGAAGCCGCCCGCGTCGAGCATCGCCACCCGGATCGCCTGCTGCATGAACACCGCCGACGGGTTGAGGAAGCCCGACAGGGAGGCGGCGTAGCGGAACTGCGCCGGGTGGTAGGCCGAGAGGATCAGCGCCGCACTGCCCGACATCGACAGTCCCACAACGGCGTTGCCGGTGGTCGACACCTGCTGGTTGTCCGCCAGCCACTGCGGCAGTTCTGCGGTGAGGAACGTCTCCCACTTGTAGGTGTAGGGCTGGCTGTTGAAGGTCGACGGTGAGTACCAGTCGGTGTAGAAGCTCGACTGCCCGCCGACGGGCATCACCACCGAGACCCCGGAGCCGTGGAACCACTCGAAGGCCGCGGTGTTGATGTCCCAGCCGTTGTAGTCGTCCTGGGCGCGCAGCCCGTCGAGCAGGTAGACGGCCCTGGAACCCGGGCCCGCGCCCTGGAATTCGACCCGCACGTTGCGGCCCATCGCCGTGGAGTAGACGTCGAGGTACTCGACGGGCAGGCCCTCCCGGGAGAACGCGGCGGCCTGCGGCGCGCCCACCACCTGGGCCAGCCCGGGCAGCACGACGAGCGCGGCCAGCGCCACGAGCAGTCGTCGCGCAGCGCGCGCAGCGACAGCACCCGGGGTCCTACGCAAAGGTCCTACCGTCCGTTCACTTCTGCCGGCGCCGTGCGAACGGCGGTCGTGGGCGGTGAATGCAGCACACCTGCCTGCATATCGTCGCGAGGTGGCTGCGGCGTTACCCAAACAGAAACCCCACGCCGATCACAAGTTCCGCAGCTCAGGGCCCAGTGGCCGGCATGCCGGTGTAGGGCGGGTTGATCGGCTCCGGCACGGCCAGCCCGCAGCGGGCCAGTTCGTAGCGCGGCACGCGGTCGATGCGATACCTGGTGAACTCGACGGCGTGCACGAGGTTGGACAGGAAGCGGCGCGGTCCCATCGGCCCGCGGATCGAGCTGAGCACGGCCTCGGTGTCCGGGCATTTCAGCGCCGCCTCGGCCTGCCGGATCCAGTCCTCGTCGAGGTAGGGCGGCACGTAGGGGCGGGTCTTGAGGAACGGCCCCTCGGCAACCGCCCAGTCGGGGAACAGGTTCTTGTCGTGCCCGATGCGGCCGTCCTCGAGCCGGGCGGTGTGCGCGGCCAGCGGATTGGCCAGGCCGATCTGGTCGATGACCCGCACGTCGAGGCCGACGTTCATGCCGAGCATGCCGAGGTTGGTGAAGAAGACGGTGTGCTGCGGCTGGTGCTCGTCGATCCAGTCCGCCGACGCGTCGGGCGGGCGCGGCGGAGGCGGAATCGCGGGCACCACGTCCCAGCGGTCGTAATTGCCTGCGGGCAAAAGCAGCGCGCCGTCGGGGGTGTTGTCCAGCGCGGTGATCACCGCGCGCATCCGCGGGTAGTCCAGGTAGTCGGCAGCGGTCAGCGGGTGGGCGTGGCCGGTGGCCTGTGCGTAGAACCGCCGTTCGTCGACGATCCCGGTGTAGGTCACCCTGGTGGCGTCGGCACCCATTCCCGGCGAATTCGCCGCCCACAGTGACCATCCCGCGACGGTCAGCCACAGCACCGAGGTGGCGGCGGCCAGCAGGTAGCCGGTCTCGCGGGTGAACCGGCTGCCGTCGGGGAGCACCACCGGGATCGACGCGACCGGCAGCAGCAGGCAGAACAGCGGTGTCAGCAGCACCCGGCCGTGCATGAAGTCGCCGCCCTGGCGGACCCAGTAGATCGCCTGCAGCAGACCGCTCGCCACGAAGAAGATCACCACCGCCGGCGGGCTCTGCACGGTGCGGGCCAGCCACCCGTACCCGCGCGGCGACCGGTGCGAGATCCACCACGGCCGCGACCTGGTGGCCACCAGCACCGCGCCGAGCGACACCAGCAGCACGGCCGGAATCCACAGCAGGTAGGGCTCATTGAAGTTGGCGAGGTAGGTGAAGCCCTGCGGCCACTTGGCCCCTGAGGCGTCCTTGGCCAGTGCGGTGTTGGGGGTGAGCAGCCCGTAGTAGCCCATCCGGAAGATCTGGTAGAGCACCGGCAGCGCGCCGCCCGCGGCGACGATCAGCACCCGGCGGCGCCAGCCGCGGGCGGAGATCAGCATCATCACCAGCGCCAGTCCGCCGACCAGCGCGAGCTCGGGGCGCACCAGCACGCTCAGACCGCCGACGAAAGCCAGTGTGGCGGCGAAGGTCCGGCTCACCGCGTCGCCGTCGACGTCGGCGGGGCGGCTGCGCAGCGCCTGCGACCAGCACACCATCATCCACCACAGCAGGCCCAGATAGGCCAGCACCAAACCGTTCTCGAGTCCGGAGGTGGCGAAGTCGCGGGCCGGCGGCACCGCGATGTACACCAGCGCGCCCGCAGGCAGCAGCAGCGCGCGGCGGCCCTGCAGGCTGGGCGCGTAGAGCCGGCCCGCGCCGAGCATCGCCAGCGCCACCCCGAGGACGGACAGCACCAGCGCGAACCACAGCGCCACGTACTCCAGCTGCACGGCGCCGCCCACCCAGGAACCCAGGGTGATCAGGTACGTCCACAGCGTGGACGTGTTGGACTCCACGCGTTCACCGGCGTTGAACACCGGCCCGTTGCCCTCCAACAGGTTCCGCACCGTGCGCAGCACGATCAGGCCGTCGTCGGCGATCCACCGACGCTGCCAGGCGCCCCAGCCGAACAGCACGGCCACCACCGCCACCCCCACCCAGAGGCTGACGCGGGCGGTCACGTCGAACGGGAATGCCGGCCGGCGCAGGGCCGGCGCACCGGCGGGCTCAGCCGAAGAGGACGGCCGCACCGACGGTCCCGATCCAGGCCACCGCAAGCAACTGGAGCACCCGGTCGCCCAGGGCGATCTCCTCCGGCTCACCCGCCAGCCCGCCGTCGACGTCGACCGCGTAGCGCAGGATCGCGACGGTGAACGGGATCATCGACACCACGAACCACGACGTCCCGGCGAGGTCGTCGCGCTCGAAGGCCCACAGCCCGTAGCAGAGCACGAGCGCGGTGGCCGACAACGTCCAGACGAAGCGCAGGTAGCTGCTGGTGTAGCTCTCCAGCGACTTGCGGATCTTGGCGCCGGTGCGTTCGGCCAACTGCAGCTCGGCATACCGCTTCCCGGCCGCCATGAACAGCGACCCGAACGCCATCATCAGCAGGAACCATTGCGACAGCGGCACATCGGCGGCCACACCGCCTGCGATCGCCCGGATCAGGAAGCCCGAGGACACGATGCAGATGTCGATGACGGCCTGGTGCTTGAGCCCGAAGCAGTAGGCCAGCTGGATCGCGATGTAGATCGCCATCACCAGGGCCAGATTCGGCGTCACCAGCCACGAGATGCCGACCGAGGCCACCGCAAGCACTGTGGCCAGCGTGTACGCCAGCCACTCGGGCACCACGCCCGCGGCGATCGGCCGGAAGCGTTTGGTCGGGTGCTGCCGGTCGGCCTCGACGTCGCGTGCGTCGTTGACCAGGTACACCGCTGACGCGCCGAGGCTGAACACCATGAACGCCACCAGCACGTTGACGAGCACGACGCGGTAGTCGTAGGCGAAGCGGTCGTCGCCGAGGGCGGCCACCGGCGCGGCGAACACCAGGACGTTCTTCACCCACTGCCGTGGGCGCAACGCCTTGACGATGCCGCTGGCGAGGTTCTTCGGCGGGCCGGTCACCGGCGCCGCTTCCTCAGACATTCTGGTACTCATGTGGCTGCCCACTCATCTTCGGTCCGCTCCGTCACGCTCACTGATCCTGGAGACCACCTCGGCGACCGTCGCGCCGACCGCCACGCCGGTGAGCACGTCGCTGGGGTAGTGCACCCCGAGCACGAGGCGCGACAACGCCATCGGCGGCACCAGCACGGCGGGCAGCGGCAGCCCGGACACCCGGCCGAGCAGCACCGCGGCGGCGGTGGTCGACGTGGCGTGGGCCGAGGGGAAGGACAACCGGCTCGGGGTGCCGACGTTCACCGCGATCGCCGGGTGGTGGGGCCGCTCGCGGCGCACCACCCGCTTGATGACGACGGC